>JAUZPC010000038.1 GCA_030706105.1 Bacteroidota bacterium
AATGGGAGTTATTGTTATAGAACCGGAGACCCATACTGTTGTTGACATTAATAAATACGCTGTCGAGTTAATTTGTGCGCCAAGGGAATATTTATTAGGTAAAATGTGTCATAAGTTTATATGCCCTGCCGAAAGGGATAAGTGCCCTGTTACGGATTTGCATCAGGAGGTCGATTCATCCGAGAGAATTTTACTTAATTATAAAAATGAAAAGATTCCGATTCTAAAAAGCGTAGTCCCAATTACCTATAAAGAGAAAAAGTACTTAGTAGAAAGTTTTATAGATATAACCGATATTAAAAGAATAGAAAAGGAACTAAGGGAAAATGAGGAAAAGCTATCTGTTATTTTCAAAAATATGATAGATGTGGTTATGTTTATTGACGAAGAGTTTAAAATATTAAATGTAACTCCGTCAATTAAAGAATTAACAGGTTATTCTGCTGAGTTAGTTATGAATAAATTCCTGCTAAATTCTAAGCTGATGACTGAAGAATCGTATCGTTTGTTTAAAGCATATATCGAGGATTTATTTAATTCCAAAGATGAAGGAAGAAAAATAATAGACTTTAAGAGTAATATTACGGGGATGAAAAAAGTTGAAGTCTTCGGTTCTAAATGTTACTTGAACGGCAAGCAATATGTAATTGTAGTATTAAGAGATTTAACTGCAAAGATATTTGCCGAGGAAGCTTTAAAGGAATATAATTCAGAACTGATTCAACTGAATGAAAAGCTTACAAAATCCCAGGTCGAACTTAAAAGTATAAACGCAAATAAAGATAAGTTTTTCTCAATAATTGCTCATGACCTCCGCTCGCCATTCAATGCTTTGTTGGGATTTTCGGATTTCCTTGTAAATGATTATGCAACCCTTGCTCCCGAAGAAGTGAAGACTTTTGCCGGGCATATAAATCTTTCTGCCAAGCAGTTATTTAATTTGCTTGAAAATCTGTTACAATGGTCCCGTATTCAAACAGGCAGGCTGGAGTATAAACCGGTTAAACTTGACTTGGCTGCTGTGGTAAAAACTGTATTCAGCTTGTTAAATGCTAATGCACTTAAAAAAGAAATTCTTTTATCCTTTGAAATAAGAAACAATATTTTTGTATTTGCAGATAAAAACGCTGTTAATTCTGTACTCCAGAACTTGATATCTAATGCAATTAAATTTACTAATAAGGGCGGCTTTATATGCGCCAAAGCTACAGTAAAGAAAAATTTTGTAGAAATTGAAGTAAAAGATACCGGCGTAGGTATGAGTGAAGCAAATGTGGCAAAATTATTTAAAATAGAAGTACAGCACTCAACTACCGGTACAGACAATGAACAGGGTTCCGGTCTGGGCTTAATTCTTTGCAAAGAATTAATAGAGAAGAATCAGGGAAAAATAAGAGTTGAAAGCGAGCCTGGGCTTGGTACGTCATTTATCTTTACCCTGCCGTTAGCTAACGACTAAAGAACAGAGTATAAAAAAGAAAAGCTCAAAGAAAAACTTTGAGCTTTTTTTGTTCAAAACAAAAATAAAAGATTATTTAGCAGGAACAGCCGTTAAACCATTAACATATTTTGTTAGAGCTGATTTTTTACGTGCTGCGGTATTTTTATGAATCTTTCCTTTTGCGGCACTTTTGTCTAATATTGCAACTGCTTCTTTGTATAACTTCTCTGCTTCTGCTACTTCTGTTGCACCTAAAGCTTTTTTTACATAAGTTTTAACTTTAGAATCAGAAGTCTTATTTACCAATTTTTTCCGTGCATTAGTACGAATTCTCTTCTTTGCCGATGGATGATTAGCCATTCTAAATTAACCTTCTTAATACTTTTTTCAAAATTTAAACTCAAATATAGTTATTATTCCATTTTAAGTCAACTATATGTTTAGTAACTTTGCAAATTAAATTATAAAAATGTCATAAAATTGTTAAAAATCAACGAAATATTCTACTCAATTCAAGGAGAAAGCACAAAAGCCGGGCTTCCTTGCATTTTTGTCCGCTTTACATACTGCAATTTGCGCTGTACGTACTGTGATACGGAATATGCATTTTATGAAGGCCGGGATTATTCTATTTCGGATTTAATTACTGAAATAGGTAAATTTAATTGTAATTTAGTTGAAATTACAGGCGGTGAACCTCTAATGCAAAAAGAATCTTCAGAGCTAATTAAAATTCTTTGCGATAAAGGTTATACTGTAATGCTTGAAACCAGCGGCAGCTTGTCTGTTAAGGAAGTTGATGACAGAGTAAAAATTATTATGGATGTCAAAACCCCATCAAGCAGGATGGCAAAAAAGAATTTTTATGATAATTTTAATTATCTAAAACCAAATGACGAGATAAAATTTGTTATAGGCAGTGAGGAGGATTATGAATGGAGCAAGCGCATTATTTCAGAAAATTCCCTTGCAGACAGATATGAGATTTTATTCTCTCCCGTATTTGGCAATGTTAAACCTATTGAATTAGCTGAATGGATTTTGCATGATAATCTTAACGTGCGCATGCAGCTTCAGCTTCATAAATATATTTGGGATCCGAAAAAAAGAGGTGTATGATGAAAATAGCCAAAGAATTCAGATGGGAGATGGGGCATAGGCTGCCTAACCATTTTGGTAAATGTAAAAATGTACATGGCCATTCGTATAAAATGCTGGTTGAGCTTGAAGGTGATGTTGCGGAATCAGGAATGATTCTTGACTACTTTGACCTAAAACAGATAGTAAAACCAATTGTTGAAGAAATGGATCATGCGTTTATGGTTAACAAAAAGGATGTTGAGATTGTTGACCTGCTTGATAAATTAAATTCAAAAAAAGTAATTATTGATTTTGATTCCACAGTTGAGAATATATGTCTGTTTATACTGCATAAACTTGAAAAGCATGAGTTCCCGGAGAATATATCCGGGGTTAAAGTAAAAATTTATGAAACCTATGATGACTTTGCAGAAGCATCAATTAAACTGAAACAATAATGGCAAGATTTAAGTTATATATTGAGTATGATGGTACCCGTTACAGCGGATGGCAGTTACAGAAAAATGCCAAAACTATACAGGGTGTTTTACTTAAGGCTGCGTATGAAATTTTTAAAGTGGATAATATTGAATTACAGGGATCAGGCAGAACTGACGGAGGAGTGCATGCGTTATGCCAAGTCGGGCATATGGATGTAAAAACAATGTTAGCCCCTGAAATTATCAGGATGAAATTTAATGATATTTTGCCCCCCGATATAAATATAATTGAAGTTGAAAAAACGAATCCCAAGTTTCATGCAAGACATGATGCGGTATCAAGATCTTATGTCTATATTATTTCTAAAAGAAGAACTTCTTTTAATAAAAATTATGTCTGGTGGATTAAGGATAGTCTCGACTTCGCAAAGATAAATCAGGCTGCTCAGTTGTTTAAGGGTATGCATGATTATAAATCATTTGCAGACAAAGATTCTGAAGAAAAATCAACAAAGGTTCTTATTCATAATGTAGAATGTACTGAAACCGCCAATTTAATTTATATAAGGATTATTGGATCCCACTTTCTTTGGAAAATGGTTAGGAGAATGGTTGGAATACTTGCGGAAATAGGAAGAGGGAAGAAAACAAAGGAAGACTTAAAGGACTATTTATTCAAATACTCAACCGAGCCGGCAAAAGCAACAGCTCCTCCTTCCGGTTTGTTCCTTGAAAACGTCTATTATCAGGGAGACAAAATTAGTGAAGAGTTTAAGATACCTTTACCAAACTTATAAAAAATAATTGTCTAATCATCATTAAGAAAAATATGCCAAGCTGTAACACTTTTTCAAAGACCAAAATATTATGCACCTTAGGCCCTGTTACCAATACTTCAGAGGCAATTGAAGACCTCATCTCTGCGGGTATGAACGGTGTAAGATTTAATATGTCACATGGTAACTATGATACCTTTGACAAATTATTTAAGCAAATTGATATAGCAGCAAAGAACAAGAATGTTCCTTTAGCAATATTGGCAGATTTGCAGGGACCTAAAATTAGGATTGGCGAAATAAAAGATAACTATATTGAGTTGTCCCCCGGCAGCAAAATTGAAATAACCATTGATGATGTAGTTGGCACACAGTCTCTTATTTCAACTTCATATAAAAAATTGACAGAAGATGCCGTGGTTGGAGATAATATATTAATTAATGACGGGCTTATCAGACTAACTATCAATGAAATAAAAAGCAGATCAGTGGTTTGCATTGTTAATGTTGGCGGTGTCCTAAGTTCAAAAAAAGGCATGAACCTTCCTGGAATGAAGCTATCCACTCCATCTGTTACTGAAAAGGACTATAGGGATCTTCAATTCCTTAAAAATTACAGAGTTGACTATATCGCATTATCTTTTGTACGTGCAGCAAAGGATATCTATGATTTAAGGAAATGGCTGCACGATAATGATTTTATAAGGCCGATTATTGCTAAAATTGAGAAAAAGGAAGCTGTTGATAATCTTGAAGAAATTTTGGAAGCGGCAGATGGTATAATGATTGCCAGAGGGGATTTGGGCGTTGAGCTAAAGCCCCAAGACGTTCCGGTTATTCAAAAAGCTATAATTAAGAAATGTAATGAACGAGGGAAACTGGTTATAACAGCAACACAAATGCTGGAGTCAATGATAACAAACCCTGTCCCTACGCGGGCTGAGGCTTCTGATGTTGCCAATGCAGTCTGGGACGGCACAGATGTGATAATGTTGAGCGGGGAAACTTCAGTTGGCAAGTATCCGGTTAAGGCCGTTAATATGATGAGCGATATAGCCATCAATGCAGAAAATAATTTTGTGCACAGGGCCGAACCTGCTTACTTAGTTCCTGAGCATCCTGAAGAAAACGTGTTTGATTCAATTAACAAAGCCGTGGCTGCCATCGGCAGACAGATAAATGCAGCGGCAATATGTGCCTTTACTTTTAATGGAAGGACAGCACTTGCCTTATCTAAATACAGGCCAAACTCGATAATTATTGCCATTACTAATAGCTTTGATACAATGAATAAACTAAGCCTGAACTGGGGTGTATGCTCAGTTTATTTTGCGGAAATGGATAAGGAACATCTTGTTGTTGATAAAGTAAAGCAATTGATGCTTGAGAAGGAGTTTATTAAAAAGGGAGACAGTCTTATTTTTACTGCCGGAAATCCCTATCCTGATAAAAGCAGATCCAATTGGATTCGCTATGAGGTAGCTTAAAAAAACAGCAGCTGTAATATTTAATCTTGTCTTGTGAGAGCCGGCATACATATTCGGTAGTATGTAGCGCCTAATAGTGTTTAATATTCTTTTTTCACATTTTGTTTGCCAGAGATTGTATGATAATCTTTAGAAGCAAAAGGTGTGCGATGAGAAGATATTATTTGTTAATTATAATTTTACTTTCATTTCAGATGTTTATTCCAGGTCAAATGCGGGATAAAGCATCAAATCCGAATTCCAAGAATAACGCAATTCATCAGAACAAGTCCCAAAACAAAGCAAAAGCCGAAGACATAAAACTATCAAAGGACCAGACAAGCAGCCATGAAATGTTCATACCAAACAAAGTTGGGAATGGAAAAGCAGCTCCGGCTGTGCTCGAAAATATATATACATCTAACCTTTCAAGAAATTATTTTAAATTTGAAAACAACGATAATTCACTATGGAACGGAAAGCACTGGATGCCCGAAGATTTCCCTCTAAAAGTTTATGTAAAAATCGATTCCAATTCAAGCTACCGAAAATCTTTTTCTGCATATATTAACTATGCTTTTAACAGTTGGGAAAAAGCCGACAATAGAATTAGTTTTAAACTTTCTGAAGATGAAAAGGATGCTCAAATAGTCATATGGTTTGAAAATAATCTTATGGATAAATACGACGAAGAATATTTAGGCCTAACTAATTATGAGACGGGGAGAAAAAAAAGTATAAAAAAGGCTGTTGTTGAAGTGGGTGTGCATAAATATAATAACATAAAAGTTAATGATGGTGAAATAAAAACCACTATTATACATGAATTAGGGCATGCGTTGGGATTGGGTCACAGTGATAATGCTATTGACATTATGTTTCCGTATATTGATTCAAATGTTAATTCAGATATGGAGTATAAAGAGCTATCTTCTGCGGATAAAGCTGCAATAAAATCTACAATGAATCTGGGCGAAAAAAACGAATATACGAAAAAATAAGAGACTGCCCATATAAAACCCTGCAAAAGAATCTTTTAATTATCTGGGGGTAATCCGTAAAAATGTATTTTCCCCGAAAAATAAGATAGAATAATAATTTTGCTGGATAATTGTAACCCAAAATCCCATAATGAGGCATATTATATACGCGGTATATATACAATTTCCATAACTTTTTAATAAACAAATAGTTACACGGGTGGTTATTTTTAGCACTATAATTGCTTTAAAAATTGTAATTAGAGTAGTATTTTTACAAAATGGAAAAGAAAGAGTTTATTTCTAAAATAGTTGACGATATCCCTGTAGGGGTATTGACGTTTAATAAAGATTATATAATTACTTTTATAAACGATACATTCAATAATATAGCTTCATATTATAATATCGATATACAGGAGTTTTTAGGGCAGAGTATTTTAAATCGTAAAATGTTCAGTTCAAATCTAAAAATTGAGTTAGATTCATTAAAATCCGGCAGCCGTTTTGCAAAAGAAATAAAAGATTATAATGTTCCGGGGCATGGCAGCATTTCCATTTTGATTAAGGGAAGCCCTCTTTTTGAAGATAGTACGTTCTCCGGCGGAGTACTAACTCTTGAAGATTACAAAGTACTGAATGATTCGAAAGAAAGTAACAGTATTAAGCTTTCACATTATGAATATGCGTTAAGTAAGTCTTTTGATTTGTTTGTAATTACTGATATTGACGGGCATATTAAATTTGCATCCGGCAGAAATATCAAGCCGGTTTCATTGAGTAATCTGCAAAATAAACATATTTCTAAGATATTAAATATTTCAAGCAATAAAAGTTTTTCTGATTCCTTGTATGAAATAAAAACAAAAAAGAAGACAATAACTTTACAACTTGAGAGTTTTTTTGAAGAGAAACATAGCGTTTATAGAACAATTCTTCAACCAATTCTAAATCCTGATAAAACCGTTCTCTCCATATTCTTTTTCTTTTATGATATAACAGATATAGCTGTTCAGGATGATAAGCTAAAAAAGGAAATTCAGGGATATAAGAAATTGTATGGCGTCTTTGAGGAATTTCAAGATGCTTTATTTACTTTGGATCTTAAGGGAAATATTACTTTTTGGAATAATGCAGCAGAAAATTTATTCAACTACAGCAAAGATAAGGTAAACGGTAAGTTTTTAGGTGAAGTGTTAGAATTTTATGATGCGGCATATCTTGAAAAAATTAAAAAAGAGTTATATTCAAACAATAAATGGGAAAGTATAATTCCTATTTTTAAAGGTTTGCATAAAAACTTAATTAATGCCAAGTTTTACTTATATAACAAAGAGGGATTTGAAGTAATTATTGTTTTCTGTACGGATATCACTGAAAAAATTGAACAAGAACTTGAATTAAAGCGTTCCGAAGAAAAATACAGAAATATTATTACTGAGGCCTCAGAATTAATATGCAATCTTAAAGTTGACGGTACCATAATTTATGTTAATCCTGCTTTCCAGACTACACTCGGATACGGGGAAAAAGCACTTTTAAATAGAAATATAAAAGATATAATAGAGCCAAATTTCCTTTCTGAAGAAGGATTTGACCTATCAATATTTAATGAATCAAATAAATATTTGGACGTTCCGCTTCTGACGCAATCAGGAGACGTAGCGTACTTCCTTGCTAAATTCAGCCCTATTGTAGTCGGTAAAAATACGGTATCGTATTACAACGGCTTTTTAACAGATATAACGACTAAGAAAATGACTGAACAAGATTTAGAGTTATTTAAATCTTTGTTCGAAGCTTCTCAGGACGGAATAATTGTTCTTAAAGATCAAAGAGTTTTACTGGTAAATAATGCATTCAGCAACTTATTCGGGTATAATCAAAAAAGCGAATTATACGGCAAGGATTTTTTAGATTTAGTTGAATCCGGGGATAAAGAGAAAGCATATAATGCAATCAACAAAATATCAGAAGATCCTAATGAGGCTCCATCTTTTGAGTTTGTAGGGATTCAAATGAATGGAAGGCAGTTTTACGGTTCTGCTTCTCTTGCCTCATTTAAGAAAAAAGATGAACTTTTTGTTGTGATAATTGTAAGGGATATAACTGAACGTAAAAGATCACAGGAAGCGTTAAAAGATTCAGAAGAGAAGTACAGGGGCATAACTGAGAATATCGATGATTTCCTTTATACTTTTGAAAGGTCAAGTGCCTCCATACGGCCGGTTTTCTGTACTGCTTCAGTTGAAACAATTACCGGCTATACTCAAGATGAATTTTTGAGCAACTCAAAATTATTCCTGAAGATTATTCACCCTGATGATTTTAGTGAAGTAAAGCAAAAACTTAAACACTTAATTAAAAGCAAAATACAGCTTTCAGAAGAGCTCGAGTTTAGAATTGTTAGTAAACATGGTAATGTGAACTTTGTAAGGAACAAGATAAATATTCATAGACGCAGTGATGGTGTAATCCAAAGGATATTTGGACTTGTTAGTGATATTACTCTAAGGAAGAAAGCGGAAGAGGAATTAAAGAGCACTACTGAAAACCTAATGAAATTAAACAATACAAAAGATAAATTCCTTTCAATTGTATCGCATGATTTGCGTACTCCTTTTACTTCCATATTGGGATTTACCGACCTTTTACTTACCGATGAAGAGCTGACAGGTGATGAGAAAAGACAGTATATTGGGTTTATTCAGGATTCTGCAAAATCTATGCTTTCTTTGGTTAATTCTTTATTGGATTGGACCCGTTTACAGACCGGCAGAATTAAATTTGAGCCTGAAAAGGTCAGAATAAATACAATTATTGAAGACTCAATAAACAGTATGCAAGGCGCAGCATTCCAGAAAAAAATTAAACTGCATTCCCTTTTAGATGAAAAACTGTATGTCTTTGTGGACAGAAACTTAATATTGCAGGTCTTCAATAATCTGATTTCGAATGCAATTAAGTTTACTAACTCAGGCGGGAAAATTACTATTTCAGCTGCTCCATCAAAACGTACCAGATTTTATGAATTCTGTGTACAGGATACTGGTATTGGCATAAGCAATGAAAATCTGGATAATTTATTCAAAGTGGATACCAAATATACATCCGAAGGTACAGCCGGCGAGCGCGGAAGCGGTCTGGGACTTTCTCTGGTTAAGGAAATAATAGAAAAACATGGCGGCAATATTTGGGTTAACAGCAAAGAAGGTGAAGGCAGCGAGTTCACTTTTACTTTACCGATAAATTCACCAAATATTTTAGTGATTGAAGATAATAAAACAGACTCCCTGCTATACAAGAAAATACTTGGTAATATAGCCCCTGATTATATAGTTGATATTGCTACTACTGCGGATGAAGCTTATAATAAGATAATAGAAGCAATACCGGCAATGATTATCAGCGGGCATATTTTATATGACTCGACCGGATATGAATTAATATTGAAACTGCAAAGATCGGAGCTTAAGCAATTACCGCCAATAATTATACTAACAAGCGAAAAAGATTATTCGGTTTCTGAAGATTATAAAACGTTGGGAGTTGAATATGTGTTTAAGAAACCTGTTATATTAAACAATTTCAAAAAGGCAGTGGAGAAAACTCTTAGGAAAAGATTTTAGAGAGTAATTGATGCTCTCCTGCAGTAAAAAGATAATTAAAAGTCGACATTAGCGGGGGTGTGTAACCCCCGCAATAAATAACTTGCCCTAAAGACAATATCTAACAAGCAATATCCCTACTCTTTCCAGACATTATCCTTTGGGTTTGCATCCGGTATTTTCAAATCTCCTAAGTCAACAGATATTATTTTATCATCTATCTTTTGTTTAATAGTAATTTCATTTGTGCTTTCCCATATATCGGCCTGCTTAATTATTTTTATCTCTTTACCCTTTATATCCTTAAGCGTAAGATAAACAGGTGAAGGCATTATCCCTTTTTTTATTATTGTAATTTCTATTTCATTTTTATTCTGCCTGACTGCTTTTATACCATTATCAGAAAAGCCTTTTCCAAAGAACCAGGAATCCCAAAACCAGTTTAAATTTTTTCCGGAAGTGGAGTTGAATGTATAAAAGAAATCATATGGTGTAGGATGTTTACCTGCCCATGTGTTGATATAAGATTGCATACACTCTTTGAATTTATCAAATCCAAGCATATCCCTTAAAATATCATAAGCTATTGCAGGCTTATAATATACTAAAATACTTAAATCCGGTTCCCTTAAAAAGAAAGTCGGAGTCATTATAGGCATATCCTTTTCTTTCCCTAAATATGTACTAAGAGTTGCGGCGGCTCTAACTCTATGGTCATATGGGAACAAATCATTTTGAACTCCAAGTGGTAAAAAATATGCCATTCCCTCATCCATCCAGGCGTATTTGTCTTCATTTGTCCCGACATAGAAAGGGAAATACATATGAGAAATTTCGTGAGAGGTAACATAAACATCCCAAATACGTTCTTTGAGGTCTCCATCATTACAAATCATTGGATATTCCATGCCATCATCACCGTTAAAAATTGTAATCTGCGGGTATGGGTATGGAATACCAGTAACTTTTGCGCCAAGGTCTTCAATTGTTTTCTTACTATCAGCTACAGCGTCTTTAAATCCCTTGTTCAAAGGATTATAAGCTGCATTAACAAATACATTTTTCCCATTGATTTTTGTACTAGTGCCTTCCCATATATAATGGTCACTTAAGCCGAAAGCAAAATCGCAAACTTCATTAGCCTTATAATGAAATTCATTGAAACCATTTTTGTTTTTAAAAATACTTTCTTCTTTCAGATCATTTGCAGATATTATATTAACAAGCTCATTCGAGGTCAGAGCGGCATTGTATTTGTCTAAAATTCCCGGGGAAAAAATTTCCTCTGCATTGGCAAGCATACCAGTGGCCCAAACTCCGAAATTAGAAGGAACCTTTATCTTAACATCAAAATTGCCATACTCATTATAAAATTCATTATCTCCCTGGTAAGGGTCAGTATCCCATCCTGATATGTCATCATAAACGGCAATCCTTGGAAACCACAATCCGGCAAAAAAAGAAGTAGAATCGTAAGTCCCCATCCTGATATTCGTCCCGGACGGGATAGTAAAATTCCATTTGACTTTAATGACGGATGAGGTCTTGGGAGCAATAGGTTCGGGTAGTTTAATTATTAGAACCGTACCCTGATCATTAAAAACTTTCGGTGAATTTAAATCTAAAGAGGTATTATTGATTGTAAAAGACTCAAGGATAATGCCGTTAGTAAATGTTTCCTTAGAGATGTTCTTGTTACGGATAGCCTCCGGTTTATAAAAATTCTGGTACAACTTCAGTACTATTCTCTTTAAAGTGTCGGTGCTGTTGTTTGAGTATGAAATAGTCTCATCACCTTCCAATAACCGTGAAGAGGGTTTTACTTCGGCGGATATTTTATAGTCTGATTTATTTTGCCAAAAACTTTTACCGGGTGTTCCGTCAACGGATCTGGTATTCTTGAACTCTGCCATGGCAATTTCTTTAGGGGTAAACAATTTTACCTGACAATAAGTGGTTCCAAATAGTGTAGATGCGGTCAGTATTACGAATGACCAATAAAAGAATTTCATAAAACTTCCTAAAATTTGTTGACCAAAAATTGATAAATAAATGGAACTTATACAAACCGTTCATCATAAATTTAAAGGGAAATTTTTGGAGTGTTTCTAGAATGGATTAAGAGGACTTCAGCGCTAAGGCAAAATGGCTACAGCTAGTGCTGCGTGGTACTACAAGTAGGTATTCAAATTACTAACAAATAGTAATTTAAATACCCGCTTTCAACTCGATAATAAGAGTACTTATTTGTCCTAAATAATCATTTTCAGAAAGCTTATAATAAGAATGAATACTGGTCCGGAACAGAGCAATGATTCCCTACGCGGAAGTGCCAACTTATTGGAAGTAGTAGACTATTTGTCTCAAAATGGTTTTGAAATCAGGAAACGTTTTGATGAAAAAATAAATGAAATTGTTGATATTACCGGGAGAGAATTTCTTTCTTTAGGTGAAAGGCTTAAAAGTTATTATTATACTTCCAAAGAGCTTGTCAATATAAGTAAAGACGGGGCCATAAATTCTTCTGAAAAAGTGATAGGCGATATAATTGGTAATATGCAGTTACTTTTATCCAGCATTACCAATACTTTAAAGATATTCGACGCAAATGTAAATTCCCAGCATGGCTATTTGAAAGAAATCAGTACTCATATAGATGAAATTATTGGGGAGTTACACGGGACAAAAAAAATAGTCAAATATTTAAGAATGCTTGCTATTTCAACAAAAATTGAAAATTCCAGATTATCAGACGGGAAAAACGATTTTAATATACTTGCAGATAATGTGGAAAAACTGTCAATTGTTATTAGTGATAAATCTATAAATCTTAATGCAACATCTGCCGCACTTTTAAATGCAATAAAAGATACACTTTCCAAAACAGACACCATTCAACGAGAACACGTAAAGCAAGAGAATGACATTTTCGGAGATATAAACAAAACATTACTTCTTTTAACGGATAAGTATAATGTGTGTTTTACAAAAGTAACTGAGATAAATGAAATATCCGGAAGGATATATAAAACTACAGGCGAAGTGGTAAGCTCAATACAAATTCAAGACATAGCGCGTCAACAGCTTGAGCATATTGCTGATGCAATTGAGGGAATTCAAAAGCTTTCAGCATCTCTGAATGACCAGAATGAAGAACAGAAATTAACTGATATTACGATTATTAATCAAATATGCAGGGTTCAAATGGCCCAATTAGAAAATTCCGGGGAGCAATTGGCCTCT
>JAUZPC010000380.1 GCA_030706105.1 Bacteroidota bacterium
CTCAGAAGTTGTGGAGCAAATTAGCATTGTGATGAAAATGATAGTCATTACACCAAAAAATATCCATGCAAGTTTTTTCTTATTAAGATAAAAACCAAATGCAAAAACTAATGCTATCGGGATTAATAAAATTGACAAATTCTGAATTGCATTTGTAAAATAATTTGGATTTTCAAATGGATGTGCCGAGTTTGCACCAAAGAATCCGCCTCCATTAGTCCCAAGTTGTTTTATGGCAACTATTGGTGCTGCCGGCCCGGTGGCGGTAAGTGTTGTGTCTCCTTCAAGGGTTATTACTTTTTGCATTCCGTTAAAAGTTGTGGGAGTGCCGTTAAGCAGTAAAACAACTGCAACTATTATTGAAAGCGGTAATAAAATTCTTGTTCCGCTTTTTAGAAAAAGATTATAAAAGTTTCCTAATTCGGAAGCTTTTTTAAGCATTAATCCTTTGAATAACAATGCAAGCACTGCTATGCCCGAAGCGGCAGCAGCAAACTGCATAAAGCAAATTACTATTAATTGTGAGAGATAAGATAAACCTGATTCGCCTGAATAATGCTGGAGATTTGTATTTGAAACAAAACTTGCAGAGGTATTAAATGCCAGCATTGATTCCATGTTTCCTATATGCATCGGATTCCAGATAGGGATAAATCCCTGAATCGTCAAAAGCAAAATGCTCCATACAAAGAAGACAGCGTTAAGCCTTAATAATGCTTTTAAATTCTCTTTCCAATCCATTGATTCATCAGGATTGATAGACGCAATTTTAAAAACAAATTTTTCAAAAGGTGCCAGGAAATCACTCCAGACTTTTTCACCTTTAAAAACCTTACTTATATATTTACCAAGAGGGTAGGCCATAATAAAAGTTAAAAGAACTATTACAGCCGTTCCTAAAATTTCCGTGTTCATAACTTCACCTAAAATTTTTCCGGTTTAATTAGCACATATAACAGATAGCCGAAAACAACCATGCTTATTATTAATAGAAGGATCATTGTTTTATTCCTATATCTTATCAAAAAACTGAATTGATTTGAACATCAAAAAGAAAATAAATAAACCAAGCAACAACATCAGAATTGACATTTCATGTCTCCTTTTTCTATTGATATATCCAAATAAATGCCAGAACTAAAATATTATTGGAATAGGCATAACTTGTTATAATAAAATAAGATAATTATGGAAGGATCATTTTAGTTAGAATGCGGACAGTAAAAACCCTTTCATAATGAAAGGGTAGTTTTTCAAATTGGTATGGTAAAGTTTAATGAGATTATATCTAAAAATAATAAAATTTGATATAGCTGTACATTTTATAAATGAAGTATGGATATTAAAACATCTTTCTAAGTCGATGAACGCAATAGTGCGGATACTAGGTTTGACCTAAAATGAATTCACGAGAAAGAAAACAAATAAATGGAGCGTTAAAAAATAAATACGGGGCTGATATGAGAATGTTAAAATACAAGGAAAACTAATGGAACTTTTATGCCGAATAGCTGATTGGGCTACTTTATTTATTTTAGCCCGCCACGGCGGGTAAACTCATTTATTTATTTTCCGTGAATTCATTTTCAGTCTTGAACTTTTGGTTCTTTTCTTTTAAGAGAAAAGAACTTGGAAGGATTATAACTAATTAGTCTAATACTGCATAGGCAAGAAACTTTCAAAAATTACGCCTGAGAAAGTTCTGTAAATATGTAATATTTATAGAAAATAGACCTATCTATTCTATCCCGAAAGATTGCAGCTTTCTGTATAAGGTTGTTAGTCCGATTCCCAGTTCTTCGGCAGCCCGGGTTTTATTTCCGTTTACGCTTTCAAGAATTTTAAGGATATGGGCTTTTTCAACATCATCAAGCTTAATAAATTTGTGCTGCCCTAAATTGTCATGCAGAAAGAATTCTTTAGGGAGCGTACTCTCTGATAATATTTCACTGTCGGATAGAATCATTGAGCGTTCAATTACGTTGCGCAGCTCTCTGATGTTTCCGGGAAAATCGTATTGTTTAATACATTCCATAAAACCTTTGGAAATATGCTTAACGTTTTTCTTTAATCTTTTATTGAACTGCTGAACAAAATATTCAGACAAAGCTTCAAGGTCTTCTTTCCTTTCCCTAAGGGAAGGGAGTTCAATTTTAAGTACGCTTATTCTATAATAAAGGTCCTGGCGGAAGTTCCTTTTTTCAACTTCTTCTTCAAGCTGCCGGTTAGTAGCCGCTATAATTCTAACATTAACAGTAGTAGGTTTTGTGTCACCCGGTTTAATAAAATCATTAGTTTCCAATACACGTAAGAACTTTGCCTGAAGTGAAAGATCCAGTTCACCGATTTCATCCAAAAAAAGAGTGCCGAGATGTGCTTCTTCAAATAACCCTTTTTTGTTTTTAACTGCACCGGTAAAAGCACCTGCTTTATAACCGAACATTTCGGACTCAAGCAGATCGCGAGAAAATGCACTGCAGTTTATAGCTACAAACGGCCTGCCCTTTCTGCTGCCTGAATAATGAATTGCCTGTGCAAATAATTCCTTGCCGGTTCCTGTTTCACCCAACAGCAAAACGGGAGTATCCGTTATTGCAACTTTTGAGGCTAATTCCTTTGCTTCTCTAATAACAATTGAGTTGCCGGTAACAGCATCAAAAGTAAATCTTTCACCTGCACTTTTTTCAAGCAGTTCAATTCTTCTTTTTAAAATAACCTTTTCAACAGCGCGGTGAACAAGTGGGATAATTTTGTTGTCCTCATCACCCTTAGTAATATAATCAAAAGCTCCTTCTTTAATGGCGGCAACGCCATCTTCAATAGTACCGTAGGCGGTAAGTACAATTACTTCGCAAAGAGGATTTATTTCTTTTATCTTAGTGATTAAATCAATTCCATTTATATCGGGCAGCCTTACATCTGTAATTACAACCGAAATATCTTCTCTCTTTAGCAAATTTAGACCTGATATGCCTGTATCAGCGTCGTATATGGTGTAATCTTCCAATTTCAGAAGCTTAACAAGAAGCTTTCTAAGCTCATTTTCATCATCAATTATTAAAATTGCGTCTTTCATTTTTCACAAATCAAAAAGTTATGGTAATAAAGTGATAAAATAAGAAATAATTTGATAATATGCTGAATACCAAGAGCTGTTACCCAAAAATTAGTAAAAATTATGCAAATACCAACAATAGACGGCATATAAGAAAAAAATGATAAAAACATATTTTTGATTTTTATTTAATAAAAAAATATTATATCCTGAAAGCTAAAGCACTTCAAATGGTCACAAAGTAGTGAGTGGATGAGGCCAATCCGAATTCGGACTAAACCGTCACCTGTATGATAATTTATAAACTTTTTTAAAAAAGGGATGAAAAAACTTATTTTTGATTTTTATTTAATAAAAAAATATTATATCCTGAAAAGCTAAAGTATTTCAAATGGTCACGAAGTAGTGA
>JAUZPC010000381.1 GCA_030706105.1 Bacteroidota bacterium
CTAAAAGAAATACCTTCATGAATCTTGCTGGTATCAATTCCTTTATTCATGCTAAATTTAAATTCAGGATACAAGAAATCGACAAACTCATTATTTGGTTCCGGCTTAAAAGCTCTGATAAACGGTTTTAATGTATCAGGTTTTGTTGAAACTGTGAAGGAAACATTTTCATTTGTAATTATGTTTCCTGCAATATCTTTAAGAGTATCCGCCGTTACAAAAACCTGATCCCCCTCTGCAAAGCCACCGATAAATGATAAAATTGATTCTGTCGGCTTACCGGTCTTATAAATATAGGCTATTTCCTGTTTCTTTTGGGTAGTAGAATCATATATATGGAAATTGGATGATTTCAAATATGTGGAATCTAATGTTTCAGAATAATTAAGAACAAGATGGTTTCTATCAGTCATTATTGCATTTAACATTCTTGGCCTGATAGAATCATATTTAGTAACAAAAAAGTTTACATTAGAAAATAAAGAGTCTTCTGCTTTCAGCGTAACCGGATATGGCGGTATTCCTATTAAATCCTGATCTGCATTATAAACGGGACTCCTGTACTCATCTTTTACAGCAAAAATCAGATACTTTCCGGCAGCCAGCCCATTTAATTTAAATATTCCATCAGACCCTACCTGAGAAAGGAAATCGGCCTTATGTTTCAATAAACTCTCAATTGAGTCTTTAAATGAATAGCAAAAAATCATTGTTCCCTCCGGTTTTTCGCCAAACACTTTTCCGGCAATACTACGCCTGTCAATTTGAGGACCGGTTGAAAAATCAATAGTAAAGGCTTGTGCAAGCCGGTTCCTGTTATTTAAATCGACAACATCAGTACCAACAGTAATAACATAAGTTGTATTTTTTCTTAATTCAGAAGGAAAAACAATACGTGCAGTCTTGCCGCTCCACTCTATTTGAGGGTTACCCTCCAAAGCGGGTGAAATAAAAATGGCATCTTTAAAAGCCCGTTTATCTACATATTTGGAAAATGTAAGTTCTACATATTGATCTTGATAATTGGTAGTACCAATTTTTGGATATGCTTCAACTATTTTGGGAGGCACTCTATCTATTTCTCCCCCGCCGGGAGGCTGTTGGTTGGCGCATCCTGTTAAAAACATAAAAACCATAAGTAAAAAATACTTTATTTTTCCTGAGATTCTTGCCATTGCCTGTATTCTTCCACATTTTTAATATGCTGTGCATAGGTTGAGGAAAACTTATGATTTCCCCTTCCATCAGCTACAAAAAAAAGATAGTTATTTCTATCCGGAACATATGCTGCTTTTAATGCTTCCTTACCTGGATTGCTAATTGGCCCTGGAGGTAAACCTCTATACATGTAAGTATTATAAGGAGAGTTGATTCTCAGGTCACTATAAAGAAGCCGTCTCCATTTTGGGAGCAAATACTGAACAGTTGGATCAGCTTGCAGTTTCATGCCTTTTTTAAGCCTGTTATAGTAAACTCCTGATATTAAGGGCATATCGGATATTTTATTGGTTTCACCATTAATAATAGAGGCCATAATTACCCTTTGATATAAAGAGTAATTACCCACTTTAGGATTTTTTTCTAAAGAATCATTGACATAGGTTTTGAACCTTTTGAACATCTTGCAGATTATTTCTTTAGGGTCGCTTCTTTCAAAAAAATTATAATTGCCCGGTAAAAGGAATCCCTCAAAAGAAGAAGCAGAAACAAGCCCAAGTGAATCAATCAAATATCTATTATTACACATATTATAGAAAGCAACCGAATCAATGTCCAAATCAATTTTAAATTTGGCGGCTAATTTTTTTATTGTCAGTCCGTCATATACCTTAACAGATTTGAGTAAATCACCATGACCGCTAACAAAATAATCAATAAGCTTCACATAACTTAAACCGTTGGGTATTATATACCTGCCGGATTTAAGTCTTTTTTCAGCCCCAAAAAGAAAAATTGCTATTTTGAAATTTCTTTTAGACGGAATAACCTGATGCACATATAATGTATCAACAATTTTAGATAAAGGCATTCCTTCAGAAATTTCGATTTTGACAGGTGTTTTTGATGAATAGTAATTTGGGCTTAAAAATGTATATAACAAAACTGCCAGAATAATTACAAAAGAACCACCGACTATTATGAACTCTTTTTTTGAGAGAAGTTTGGAAAAATCGATCTTATTATTTTTTAACTCACTTTGCAACTATTTATACCTCTTCCCCAAATTCATTTTGCATTGCTCTTGATTCATATAGCACTGATTCATAAATTTTCAATATGCTGTTTAGTTTCTTTTTATCCTGAATTAATGCAGATATTCTGTTTTTTATCTCCTCTTCCCTTTCAGGAGTATAGGTAGGTAAATTAAGATTCTGTTTAATAATACCTATTTTTGCAGATATTGAAATCCGTTCTTCTAATAATTTAATAATCTTAGAATCCAGGCAATCAACTTCTTTACGTAAATCTTCCAATTTATTATTATTTGAGTCTTTCACATCTAAAAAATGAAAAAATAAAACATGATATATTCACTGCAAATATAACCAAAATAGGAAAAAGATACGAAAAGCAAACGACCATATTAAATATTTTATTAGCTAATGCTCAAAAGTTTATATTAAATTTTCTCGAAATAACTTTCAGGGATACCGGGATACGGATTAAAATCTAAAGAGAACTTTAATCCGGCCGAATGTAGTTTAGATCCTCTAAAAGCAATCATAGCGGCATTATCACCACAGTACTCCATATCGGGGATAACTACTTTCTTACCATACTTATTGCCAAGACTTGTAACTGCCTCACGTAGGTTTTTATTTGCAGCTACTCCTCCGGCAAGGCAAATGGAATTTACTTTATAATTCTTAACAGCCTTTTCTGCTTTACCAATTAGCGCTTTAATTACTGCCTGTTGAAAAGAAGCAGATATATCAGCCAAACCTTTTTCATCAACAGCTCCATCAGGATATGTTTTCTGAATATATCTGAGAACTGAAGTTTTAAGACCACTAAATGAAAAATTATATGGTTCTTTTAAAACAGCTACCGGAAAAGGAATTGAAGCAGAACCGGTTTGAGATAGCTTTTGTATTTTGGGACCACCCGGATAAGCTAAGCCCATCATTTTGGCAACTTTATCATAAGCTTCCCCCGCTGCATCATCAATAGTCGTACCTAATTTGATAATCCGGGTGAAACTTTTTACTAATAATAACAAAGTGTGCCCTCCTGAAACTACCAAAGCAAGGAATGGGAATTCCGGTTTTTCATCCATCAAAAAACCCGAGAATAAATGCCCCTCAACATGGTTTACAGGGACAAATGGTTTATTTAAAGAATATGCCAAACCTTTCGCAAAAATAAGGCCGACTAACAATGCTCCAATCAATCCCGGCCCTGCAGTTGCGGCAATTACATCAATATCAGTCAGTTCGAGATTTGC
>JAUZPC010000382.1 GCA_030706105.1 Bacteroidota bacterium
ATAAGTATATGGTTAGTGGAGGCTGCTGTTGTAGTATAGCTTCCGGAGGCAGGCGATGTGATAAGATAATTCTCCAATCCTCCCGTGCCATTATACTCGTAAACTTTAAAGTAATAGGTAGTATTTGCAGTTAAACCTGTTATGGTTACCGTATTGCTATTGCTGCCGGAAATTACATAATTCCCTGTACCAATCTGCTGACCTGAACCAAATACCGAACTTGCCGCATAAGTACTGCCATCAACCGGATCAGAGCTTACAGCACTACCGCTATGAGCTATAACAAGTCTATTGCTGCCGTTGCCTCCATCCCAGGTAAGAGTCATACTGTTAACTGTGACTTCACTAAATGATAAATTTGCTGCCTGAACAGTCGGTTCAACAACTGCCGTTGTTGTAGTATTTCCGGAAGCAGGGGAGGTTAACAGATAATTTTCACTTCCACCGCTGCCGTTATACTCATAAATTTTAACATAATATGGGGTGGTTGGGCTTAATCCGGTAATAGTTATTGAATTGCTGTTGCCTTTGGATACTACATAATTTCCAGTTCCTATTTGTGAGCCTGAACCGAATATCGAATTTGCAGTGTAAGTACTTCCATCAACCGGATCTGAATCAACAGGAGCGTTAGCATGAATCAAAACAATTCTTGAGCTGCCGTTTCCCGGATCAAAGCTCAATGTAACGCCATTATACTTAAGGTTACTGAAACTAACGTTTGAAGGCTGCGTAGTAGGCTCTACAACAGCGGCGGCATTACAAATAATATTTGTCTGCGGCAGAGTTCCATTAATCTTATAGTTCCTTAAAGTTGAGTTTCCATTATAAGAGTAAATTGTAAAATAATAGCGGGTATCTGCTGTTAAATTATTAAAAGTGTATGAGTCTGCACCGCTATAAGTAATGTTAACTATTGCTTTACCGTCGGATAAATCCGTATCATCACTGTAAGTCTCACCGTCTATCGGAAGGAAATAATTATTCTTGTTATATGCAATTAGTAGGTAGCCGGAAGGAGCTTGACTGCCCGCGGCTGCGTCAGTCCAGGTAACTGTAATATTATTCCCGGTTGTTGAAGCTGAAAAATTTGTCGGTAAATTCGTTGGCTCTGCGGAATATACAGGGTCAACCTTAGTTAAATTCCAGAAATTAATATAATTTATATATTCCGGATGGTCAACAAAAGGGTTCCTGTTCCCCTGAACAGACTGTACATAATTATTGCGGTCAATTTCCCATTTGTCCGGCGGATCTTGCTTAGCCCACGCAATTAAAGTTGAAACATTTATAGAATCTTCAGAGTTGCCTAATAAATAAGACTGTAGATTATTAAATGTCCAATCAAAATTTCCGACTCCATTATATCTTACTGCCATGTAAAATAAGGCCCTGGCCGCATCACCTTTATGGCTTTCTCTTGGCTCGAAAACAGTTTTCCCGTTTGAGTTATTTCCCAATTTGCTATTCAGATAAGTTTTTGTAGGTGTCACTACTATGCCGAGTGGATGGTTGCTTCTTATCCCGTTAACCTGATTCTGATTTACCGGAAAAATATGATGCTGATCAGACCCTTCCTGTGAAGTAGTAGAGCCAAGCGAAGGCATCCAGCTTTGGCACCAGGTATGTTCGCGGCTAAAATGTCCCCAGGCAAATGGCGGTGTATATACATATTCTTCATTACTGTAAACGCAGGTTACAACCCGTTGTCCGCCGGTTGTATCTCTTGAGGCAAAATAAGTTACATTCGTTTCGTCAAACTTATCGTATGAAACCTGCGTATATGGGCTTCTTATTCGTCCTCCTAAATCAGTAATAAAGCTTGATGAAGCCGGATTCAAAGCATCATAATACGTTCCGGCCTGAGCCAAAATAACCGGACTGCAAAGAAAAAATAAAGCTATCCATGCAAATGTAATTTTACAAAATTTCTTTAAGATCATTTAAATCTCTAATGTTAGTGAAAATAATCGGGAAAATAATACTTGAATAAAGCTATTTTAATAAAAAGGAAATCACTATGAAGAAAAGACATTATTCTGATATAATGTGAAAATATTTGATGTATTTATTAAACAAAGTTATCATTTTATACCATTTAAATCAAGAAGAATTTGCATTATTGCATTCCGGGAATCTATGCTAATAAAAGCGTTTATAGAGCAAAGGACTGAAAATCCTTGTGTCTGAGTAATATTAAAGATAAAAATTATAATATTCCATTAAACTTAAAAAAATCATCTCCCCAAACAGTATTTATTTCTTTTTCATCTTTAACAGTTCTTTGTAAATACTATAAGGGACCGGGATGCCTGTATTGTCTAATCTCAGACACATTAAATGTAAATGAGTGGGTGAGCGTTTATTAAATGCATTTAGTCCGGTTCTTCCAACAAATGCAATAACATCGCCCGGTTTTACAACATCGCCGGCATTAACTTTTACTTCGCTGTTGTGCGCATAATAAAATAGTACTTTGCTTGACGGGTCATATATCCAGATGTATCTTCCCCCTCTAAGGTCACTTTTCTCTTCCCATGATTTCTCAACACCTATAACAATTCCACCGGAAATTGATAAAACTTCAACCGGCATTTTAGTTTTATCATCTATGCAGTCTTGATTTCTATCGTTAATAAAAATATCATGAGCCGGGTGTCCGGTATGTTTGTTGCCATCAAAAAAATTATATCCATTTACAACATAACCGCTGCCGTTTTTACCGCCTATACTGCGGACTGAGTACCCTTTTAACGGGAAAACCCATTCCTGCGAATTATAGTTTTTAATCTTTTGTTTAAAGCAATAATCCTCAGTGGATGCAATATCTTTTGTAAACTCTTTAAGAGCCTCTGCTTTGCTTATTTTTTGATCTCTGATCCTTGTAATCAAATTATCAAATGAGATGCCGGGGTTATTGCTATTCTGGAACAGAGCCGCCAGACTGAATAATATTAATAGTAACTTGCTCATTAATGTCTTTCATCTCAAAAATTTAGCTGCAAAATATAAATATAATTGACATATGCAAATAACCGAAACAGTGTGCAAAAAAAATGACATACAATTTAACATATTCAGATAGTATTGTAGGGTATTAGAGCAGACTTAATAATAGTACATGATTTTTCATAGTATTACAATTTGTAAAGCAATTTCGGGAAAAGATTAATATCTATTTAGCAGCCTTTATCAAGTACTCTTTTATACTTGGGCCTTAATTCCGAAATATCAAGAATAGTATTTCTACTATAAAAGCTGGAATAAGGAATAGAAAAATATTTGCTTTTCTGCCCGCTAACTCATTCTTTTTACCCCTCTGCTTTATTAAGTCTTTATTAAGGAGATGGTTATGCTTTCGGCCGATATCTGCTTCATTCTGCTTTCTTATTTATTGTTAGTTCTTTATATTAGTATAAGATATTTTATTAATATTTCAGCAAG
>JAUZPC010000383.1 GCA_030706105.1 Bacteroidota bacterium
CAATGCCAACTATTAGTGCATCCTTAATTGTTACTTCTTCAATATCTTTTCTGTGCTTTGCAAAATACTCTGCAATTGCAATTATGATAGCAACACCGACAAGGCTGCCGGCAATTACCCAAAGATTTTTTGTTAAAGCTCCTTCAATTATTTTTTTGAACCCTAGTCCAACTATAACAACAGGAACAGTTCCAATAATTACCAGCCATCCCAGGCGTGAGTTAAAACTTTGCTGCTTAAAGCTTTTCCTTTCAGACAAATTGTCTTTAAAGAAAGCCGTAATAATGTTTATTATGTCTTTCCAAAAATAAACAAGAATGGAAACTAAGGTTCCAAGTTGTATAACCGCAATAAAAGCAGTCCACTTTTCAGGACTTTGCGGATCAATTAAGTTCATAAGTTTACCGGCAAGGGTTAAGTGCCCGGTGCTGCTAATAGGCAGAAATTCTGAAATACCCTGCACTAACCCTAAAATCACAGCTTCAATAATGCTCAAACTAACCTCCTAAAAAATATAAGTTAAGCCCAATCTAACTCCAACCATAAATGAGTTAAAATTGATTTTTGATGATCTATCCATAAGATTTGCCCCATTCGCCTTTGGTGAAGGGATAACATCGTATCTGATATCCCCGCCAATATTAATATATAGATTATTGCTTAGAGCAGTGTTTCCATCTGCTCTAACATCTATACCAAAACCGGTAGATTTATAAGTCAGCTTACTGTAGCTTAAATCCTCAGTCGCGCTTAAAAAAGAAAGACCTGCCCCCGCGCCAAATTTAAAATTATAACCCTGCCCCGGTATTACATAATAATAAAAAACAGTTGGGGCAACTATATTATAACTGAGATCATAATGCCCAATTGAATAATCATACGTGAAAGAATTGATTGAATAACCAAGTTCTACTGAGACCTCGGATGATGGAGTTATATAATATCCGGCTTCTCCGCTAAATTTAACAATCGAGGAAAAAGAAGAAACCTGACTATTTCCGGCAAAATTTATATTCAGGTAGTCAAACAAAGAGGGACTGCTAAAATAATTGATCCCCATTCCACCTCTTATTTCAAACTGGGAATAAGTTTCACTAATTGTAAAGATTAATAAGAAAGCAAGAAATACTTTTTTCATATTTTGCCTATGTTAGTTTCCGTTGATTCATTTACATTATCTTTTTGTTTATACATTGCAAAAAAGATTACTAATGCTGTGAATATAAACATTATATAGGAAATTATATGAGTTAAAAATGCATAAGCCAAGCTCTTGTCTTCAGACATCCCAAACAACAAGGTCAGTAAAGATTTTACAAGCAAATGATAAGAACCCGTACTTCCCGGCGTAGGAATTGCTGCTGCTATTGAACTTAGACTCATAATAATCCACCCGGATCCATAATCCACATGATAGTAATTTTGAAATCCGAGCATTAAAAACCCGACATAAGAATTCAAAGCATATAACAAAATAATTGCAATGCTAAGAGCAATTGTATTAAAGTAGTTCTTCCAGCCTTTTAAACTTGAGAATCCCTGCAAAAGAGTGTCAAAGAAACCTGCCAACATTTCCCCGCCCTTGTTGCTTACTTTGCCCACAAGTTTAATTATCCATTTAATAAAAAATTGCTTGAACTTAATAGCTAAAAAGACAAAAATCAGACCCAAACACAGCCCTGCTGCAGTAATGTATAGTGTAGTTTTAAGCCATGGGAAAACGCCGAGTAAATTTCTTGTAGAAAGGAAAAGGGAAATAGCTAAGGCAATTGCAAAAAATATAACATCAATAAACCTCTCCAAAATTACCGTGCCCAACATAGATGAGCGTGAAAGCCCTTCCCATTTACCAATCAGCACCGCCCGGGTAACCTCACCCAGCCGGGGGACAACGCAGTTTACCCCATAGCCTATCATCAAAGCCCCGAACAGGTTTTTTACCGAAACATCTTTTTTTACCGAAGACAAAATAAACTTCCAGCGTAACGCCCTCAAAAAGTGTGAAAGTAGAAAAATACAAACAAAAACCACCACCCAACCCGGAGATGCAGTTAATGTATATTGTATTACTTTACGTACATCAACATTTAGAAATGCGAGATACAGAAAAAGAATGGTAACAATAAAAGAAAGAGCATATTTAAATGCTCTCTTAATATTTTTATTTAGAGCGATTTTATCTGAGATCAATAATTTTACTACCTTTCGGCGGTGTAAAGTTAAAATGTGAATTACCTAAGTTCTGATTAATTTTATAATTAGAAAGCGAAATTTGCAAAGGATTTTTACCTTTTTCAATCACAATTTTTTGAACTAAATTATCACTGCTTACCCAAATTTTAGCTGATGTAAAACCCATTTTTGCGTTTTTCTTGGGAGTAAGCGTAATAATTGTACTGTTTCCCTCTTTTACGGCAGTAGAATTACATCTAGCCGGGTATTCCCTAATAATACTGTTAAAAGAAAACATTGATGAAGTAGTTTCGTCATAATCGTTAACTATAACTTTGTTCTCTTTTTTATTGTAAGACCAAGTAGTTTTCCCATCCGAAACCAGAGTTAAATTACTAAGTTCTATTCTGTACATATTATCTTTTTTGAAATAAATTGTACCGCTCATATTATCCTGCCTGAAAGAGGCGGATAAGTCCTTTACTCCATTGAATTTATTTTGTAACGCTTTAACCGATTCATCTGCATTCTGAGCATTTATGCTAAAGATTATACCCAATAGCATACTAATAAAATACTTAAACATTATAATACCTGATTTTTTTAATACTAAATATATATACTTTTAAGTAAATAACAATGTTTCATTAATTGAGAAATGATAATGGAGGGCCCAAAAGCAATAACACACTTATCTTTATTAATCCACAAAGTAACTTTGTGCAACTGAGTCTTTCACTTTGTAAAATTCCCACTTTATATACTGTGCGAAGATTAGGAACAACCGACGATATATTCCCGAAATATTTGAATAATTACATATAACGTAATTTATATAAGCCCGGATCCCCCTATATCCCCCTTGCAAAGGGGGATGTCCGATATTCACATAATCTCTAAATGGTGATAGGGGGATTTGTTAAATATTGTAAATCATAATTTTTGGATACTTTGAAAGGAATTCCTCCTCAGTAACTCCATCATATATGTAGGGAAGGAAGTGAATGCTAAAAATTTACACCCCTCCCTTTCAGGTGGAGGGGGGTAAACGGAAGTGTTTGTCTTAATTTCCGTAAATTATTTGACCAACATCATCTTCTTTGAGGCCATAAAGGCACCTGACTTAATTCTATAAATATATACTCCTGACGGCAAGTTCTTTGCATTGAATTGAATAGAATGATTGCCCGCAGGCTTATAGCCCTCAAGAAGTGTTGCTATTTTATTTCCTAAAACGTCATAAACTATAATTTCAACTTTATCGCCCTTAG
>JAUZPC010000384.1 GCA_030706105.1 Bacteroidota bacterium
AGTTACCCAAAAAAGCGGGAGTAAATAAATGGCAAGCTTTTCTGAGACTACTTTTCTTGAATAAAAATATAGAGTTGACGGTATTAGAAAAAAGACGGGATTAACAAAAGCAAGAAGTACCCCCGAAATCATCAGGAAGGGGTCGGCATTTTTCTGCCAGCTCCCAACCCAATATAAAGTAATCAGGCTGAAAGTAAAAGCAAACAGGTAAGTTGACCTGTTTATGTCTAATAAAGACTTTTTCTTTTCAATGACAAACAGATATGGTATTAAACCAAATAGGAGCAGCAGTTGAAAAGGAACAGGGAAGGGGGAGAATGAACACCCAAATAATACGCCGCTTAAAAAAAGTAATAGGCGGTCCTTCTTCCTTGCCTTTAGCTCGTCCGGTGTAAGTTTCGTTTTAACTCTTGTAAAAAATTTCATATGGTCAAGTTATCGTTTAGTGGAAATTTTCTTATAAAAATATTTTATAATTACAAACAGAACTATAGTAATTGTGATTGCACAAGCAATATTACTATAAGTGTTTAAAAAGTGGTCTACCAATTGGACATTTTTCCCGAATACAATGCCCAAAGCCAATATTAGTGAATTCCACAATAAGGCACTGGCAGTAGATAGAATAATAGTCATTTTAGGGTCAACTTCAGAAAGTCCGGCAAAAAAAGAAACAACAGACCTTGTGCCAGGCAGAAATCTATTTATTGCAATAATCCAATTCCCATACTGGATAAACCATTTTTCAACTTTATCCAAGGCATTCATCGAAATAAATTTTATGTTTTTTGTCCTGAGTACTTTCTTATCGAGTTTGGATCCTAAATAATATAGAGTCATAAACCCGGCAACACTTCCGATTGTTGTTAAGAACAAAGTGGGCATTAAAGAGATTGCACCGGTTCCAATTAGAGTTCCTCCTATTACAACAACCATGTCGCTTGGTGAAGGAGGGAAAATATTCTCTATATAAGAGAAAAAGAAAAGAGCCAGGTAAATTCCAAGCGGGCTAAGCTTGGTAATCTCTCCGAGTATACCTTCAAACATTATTATCCTTCATTATTAATACATTTGCATAAGCCACGGCTCCTTCTCCTCTGCCAATGTATCCCAGCTTTTCAGAAGTAGTAGCTTTTATTGATATCTGATTTTCTTCTATTTTTAGTATGGCGGAAATAATTTTCTTCATTTCGGGAATGTAGGCTGCAATTTTCGGTTTTTCCAATGCAAGCATTGAGTCAATGTTCGAAATATAAAAGCCGTTTTCATCAAGTAAATCTTTAACTTTCTCAAGAAATACTAAGCTGGAAATATCCTTATATTTTGCATCTGTATCAGGGAAAAATATACCGATATCACCCAATGCCATTGCACCTAAAAAAGCATCGCATATTGCATGTATTAAAACATCAGCATCAGAATGACCTTTAAGTCCTTTTTCAGCGGGGATCACTACTCCGCCCAGGACTAATTTCCTGTTTTTTTCCAGTTGATGGATATCAAGTCCAAATCCGGTTCTAAAAATTGTTTTCACTATTTTATCTCAAAGTCTGTAAATTCGTTTTTATTGTTAGTCCATTCAATCATGCATCTTGAAACGGCAGCATGAGAAGGTCCGATTTTAATTTTTTTGAAAAGCTCCTCAATTAAATGTTTTTCACCTTCAACAACCGTAAGAACTTCACCTGAATACAAGTTTTTTACAAAACCGTAAAGGTTTAACGAAACTGCATTCCGAAACACAAAATATCTAAAGCCTACACCCTGAACGAGACCCGAGGCGATAATATCAGCCCGCATTTTCGGCATAATTCATTCTCCTTTTGTCTAATAATTCAGAAATCAACAGACCTGAAAAGATAAACAAGCCGCCAATTACACTTACAAAAGTAAGAGTTTCAGTTTGCATAATAAACACCGCAAATATGGCAGCAAAAACAGGCTCAAAGGAAAAAATAATTCCGGCCTGAGTTGGGGAAACCAGTTTCTGGTATTTAGTTTGAAGAAATGTAGTTATTACTGTTGCAAAGATAGACGTATAAATTACGGCAATTAACAGTCTTCCGGAAAGGCTGTAAAAGGAAGTCTCTATACCTGTATAATTGAATGCAAGCATGCAAAATGCCCCGCCAATTGCAGAAACAGCTATCTGTAGGAAAATCAATATTTTATAGTTAGAAATCTTATGACTTATCATATCTAAATATACAATATATAAAGAATATAAAAATGCGCATACTAATGTAAGAAAGTCCCCTATAGAAAATCCATTACCAATTTCATTTATAACGGAGAAAAAAGAACTGCCTTTTGACGATAAAATAATCAAACCTGAAATGACCAAAATGATTCCGGCAATATTGCCGGCTGTTGGTCTTCTTTTTTCCATAACCAGTTGTATCATGGGGGTAAATACGACAAAAGAGCCGGTAATAAAAGCTGATTTTGTTGCGCTTGTTGTTTTTAAACCAATTGTCTGAAAAGCAAAACTGGCAAAGTATATTAGCCCAAGGATAAGTCCTGCATATAAATCATATGCTTGTATTTTAGCCAGATCTTTATAAATAAACGGGAGAAAAATAAGTAATGCAACTGAAAACCGGAAAGTAATGAAAACTAAAGGGGAAGAATCATGCAAGGCATTGGAAATAAGAGAGAACGTACCACCCCATAAAAGAGTGGTAATTAATAAAGCCAGTTTGCCCTTATTTTGTGAGCCCAAATTACTCATCTAATCCTTTATTATATCCAAATGACTTTAATGAGAGTTCATTTGTTCTCCATTTTTCAGCCACTTTTACTCTTAATTCAAGGTAAACTTCTTTTTGCAGGAATTCTTCAATGGACTCTCTCGATTTGCTGCCAAGCTTTTTAATTGCTTCGCCCATTTTTCCGATAATTATTCCTTTTTGACTGTTCCTTTCAACATTTATCTCGGCGCTGATAAAATCTTTTCTGCCGGGGCGTTCTTTGTAATCTTCAATAATTACCTCACAGCTATAAGGAATTTCCTCTTTATATAGTTCAAATATTTTCTCCCTGATTATTTCAGAAACAAAAAATCTTTCTGTTTCGTTTGCAGCAATGTCATCTTCATAATATTTGGGATGAGAGGGCAAATATTCTAAAATTGCTTCAACAATTGACTGAATGTTAAATTTATACATTGAGGATACGGGGATTACTGCGTCAAAAATCTTCTCAGAACTGAATTTCTCAATCAGTTCTTTAATAAAGGCATCATTGGATTTATCGGCTTTATTCAGGACAAGGATTTTTCGTCTGTTTGTTTTGGCAATAATTTCAGCAACATATTCGTTTTTAAGCATTTTTTCACATTGAGGATCATTTTCAAGATCACCCAAAAACAAAATAACGTCTGCATCTTTTATGGATTTCTCAACATAGTCCATCATCCTTTCCTGCAGTAAGTAT
>JAUZPC010000385.1 GCA_030706105.1 Bacteroidota bacterium
GGGCGGGCAATCCGATGGCATCCGCCGCCACGCAGGTTATCGGCGCTGTTATCAATGTGGCTCTTGACCCACTCTTTATCTTTACGTTCCATCTCGGTGTAAAGGGTGCGGCGCTTGCCTCGGTTACGGCGCAGTTTATATCCTGCTGCTGGGTTCTGTACTATACCTTTTCATACCGCAGTACGCTGCGCGTAAAAAAGCGCAATTTAAAAATTCAGTGGTCAATAATCGCAAGAATTTTTGCCATCGGCATGTCCCCATTTGCCCTGCAAACTGCGGCCAGTGCTGTATCCGTAGTGGCAAATAATACCCTTAAAACGTACGGCGGCGATGACGCGGTCGGCGCCATGACCATCATCACCAGTGTATCCACCTTATTTATTATGCCCATATTGGGGCTTAATCAGGGTCTGCAGCCGATTATCGGTTACAACTACGGTGCAAAGGCTTACCCCCGAGTTAAGCGCGCTTTGCGTAACGGCGTAATCCTTGCAACGGGGTATGTGCTGTTATGTTTCGCAGCGGTTATGCTTTTTCCGTCCAATATTGTTGAGTTCTTTATTGCAAAAGAAGCAAACTCGATGAATCTTATCAGCATTGCTACGCACGGAATCGGCATTTTCTTTTTGGCACTACCGATTCTTGGTATTCAAATCCCATGCTCAAACTACTTTCAGTGCGTCGGCAAAGCGGGCGTATCTATGGTAATCAGTATTTTGCGTCAGGTCATTCTTCTGATTCCGCTTTATATCATTATCCCGCAGTTTTGGGGGATTGACGGCATCTGGTACGCAGCGCCGATTTCTGACTTTGCCTCTGTGCTTATTACAATTGCGGTCATTTATATAGAAATGCGCAGGCTGAATGGTAAAGACAGGGAACAAGTTCCGGTCGCGCAGCTGGTTGAATAAATCAATGCAAATTTTGCGAAAACTACTTGACAAAATCCCTGTGTCTGATATAATAGTTTTCGCTGTCCAATGCGGAATTGTGTAATGGTAGCACGACAGACTCTGACTCTGTTTGTCTGGGTTCGAATCCTAGTTCCGCAGCCAAAGCCCTCTTGGGGACGTTAAACAACCCAGGAGGGTTCTTTTTATGAACAACGGGCTATAAAGATTTTATCGCTTCATTGTTAAGACACGGCGTTAAAACTCTTAAAAACCCTTGACATAGCTCCCGATATAACCTATAATCTTCTAGCAGTCACTTCGAGGTGTGGCTCAGTTTGGTAGAGCGCTACGTTCGGGACGTAGAAGTCGCAAGTTCGAATCTTGTCACCTCGACCAAAAAAAAGAACCCGGCCAACAGGCCGGGTTCTTTTTTTTTGCCGTGGGCCGGCGAGTGAGAGAAATTGTCAATGCAAGCTGGGAGCAGCTGCAAAGAAAAAGAAACGCTAAGGTATACTAAGGGACTCGCGGAACGCGGTTTGAGTTTGCCAACACCCGAATCTTGCTTTGCTAATTCAAAACCATATATCTTGACAAATATCAATAAAGAATCTATTATATAGGTAATATATTACCTAACTAGCTGAGGTGATTTTTTTGAGTAAATTAGATACAATGTCGGACAGTCATTATATTTTCGGAGCGTTGTTTGTTTTATCCAATAGAATCGAAACTGTATTTGAAAGAGTACTGAAACGGTTTAATGTAACGATTAAACAATGGTTCTTATCAATTATCGTGGAAAATATGTTAAGTCCCCCGACGATAAGTGAGGTTGCAAAAGAAATGGGAAGTTCTCACCAAAATATAAAACAAATAGCTTTATCACTTAATAAAAAAGGGTTGCTTGATTTTGAAAAAGATCCAGGTGATAACCGGGCAATACTTCTGCAGCTCTCGGGAAAAAGCAATGTTTTATGGAGTAAGGTTAAAAAAGATGGTGATAGTTTACACAACAGGTTATTCAGCGACATATCAGAAGATGATTTAAAGGCTACTCGAAAGGTAATCGAAAAGCTTTTGAGTAATATTGAGAAAATAGAAAATAGTAAAAAAAGTGAGAGGTGATAAAAGGTATGTTAATAAAATTAAAGCAAAATGTAGTTATTCTATTTACTGTACCTATTGTGTTACTTATGGCCGCATGCAGCGGGATAGGGGTGCTTAATTCTGAGATTTACTCAAGAGAAACAGACCATTGGTTAATTGAATGCATCGGACAGGATTTAACTAACCTAATTATAATTATTCCTATACTTATCGTTTCTGCACTATTTGCAGTCAAAGGTAGTAAAATTGCAAAAATAATATGGGCTGGTACTATGATTGCAAATATCTACTCGTATGCGATTTATTGTTTTGCAGTACATTTTAATGTACTATTCCATTTTTATTGCATCATATTGGGGCTTTCGCTCTATTCAATTATTTATTTTGCCATTGTGAACTTTAATGAGAATTTTAATGAGTGGTATTCTGAATCAACCCATACTAAACCAATTGGATTCCTACTTATTGCAATTGCAGTGTTGTTTTATTTCCTGTGGCTTTCGCAATCGCTTCCTGCTTCTTTGACAAATAGAGTACCTCAATCTATTTTGAAAGATGGATTGTTTACAAATCCGGTTTATGTTCTTGACTATTCATTTATTCTGCCGCTTTTAGTATTTTCTGCTGTTGGCATTCTGAAGAAGAGAAATTCAGGGTATCTTTTAGCTCCTGTTATGCTTGTTTTCGGAATTGTTACAATCAGTAACATCATTATACTTAGAACCATTTTTATGATTAAATTGTCAGAAAATAATACGTCGTCGATTATTGTTTTAACACTACTTCTTGTTCTCTGTCTGTCGTTTTTGTATCTATTATTGAGAAATATCCGAAAAGCAGATGGGCTTAAAAATATTTAGCGATTTTATTAAAAGGTCCGCCGGAGGCACGTGCCGGTATGACTTCCTTTATGCGGAAAATCATGCTAAGATAAATGCAAATATTATTTTGTGGGATGATAATAATGCATGTTCAGTTACAAAAAGCAGGTGCCAATGATTGCAGCCAAATACATCAAATGCAATGTAAAGCGTTTGAATGTTTACTTGACAAATACCATGATTATAATACAAATCCTAGTGCTGAACCGCTTGAAAAAGTTATACAAAGGATGGAACAAGATTTCACAGATTATTATTTTATTCAACTCGACGGTGTAAAAATCGGTGCAATTAGGGTCATTCGGTTGCAAGGCGGCGTATGCAGAATTTCGCCCATCTTTATCTTGCCTGAATTTCAAGGCAAGCGCTACGCCCAGCAAGCTATCAAGATTACCGAGTCCCTTTACCCCAAAGCATGCCGTTGGGAGTTGGATACAATTAAACAAGAAAGGAAACTATGTTATCTCTATGAAAAAATGGGTTATGTAGCGACAGGGAAAGAAGAAGATATACAGCCCGGTATGACAATAATATTCTA
>JAUZPC010000386.1 GCA_030706105.1 Bacteroidota bacterium
CCTGTTACGGCTTCAATTCTGCGGATACCGCTTGCACTGGATGTTTCAGAAATAATTTTAAACATGTTTATCTGTGATGTATTAGTAACATGCGTACCTCCACAAAACTCCATGCTTATATCATCAAACTGAACGACATTAACTTTATCTCCATATTTATCACCGAAGAACATTAGAGCGCCCATTGTCTTTGCATTTTCAAAATCTATATTACGATGATGATTTGTAGGAATATTTTTTCTAATTTCCTCATTAACCATTTTCTCAATTGTGGCAAGCTCTTCTTTAGTAAGTTTAGCAAAATGGGCAAAGTCAAAACGAAGTCTGTCAGGTCCGACGTAAGAACCGGCCTGATGAACATGACTACCTAAAACTTTTCTTAAAGCGGCATGCATTAGGTGCGTAGCAGAATGGTTACGCATAATATCCCAGCGCCTGGCTACATCAATTGCAGCTATAACTTTACTCCCAATTTTAATTTCAACACCTGCCGGATTATCAACAACATGAACAACTTTGCCATCAAGTTTGAATACATCTACAACAGGCAGTTCAATGTCATTTACAACAATTTTACCCAGATCATCAATCTGACCACCGGCTTCGACATAAAAAGGAGTTTTATTCAACACGACAAGAGATTTTCCGTTGTCACTCTTGCAGCCGATAACCTCGGCAGTAAGAGCTACTTCTTCATAGCCCGCAAAAACAGTATCAGTTTCAGAAGACAAATTAAAGTCATTCAAATTGTCATAAGAAGCGCTAACGGAAGCAAATTTATCTTTTGTAGCTTCGCGCCCCATCTCCTTTTGTTTTTTCATCAGAGCATCAAAACCGGCTTCATCAATGCTGAAATTTCTTTCTTTTGCCATTACATTTGTTAAATCAGCAGGGAAACCGAAAGTATCATAAAGCTTAAAGACAGTTTCGCCGGGAATTATTTTTACTCCTTCATTCTCAAGCTGCTCAACAACTTTATTGAAAAGCTCAATCCCTCTGTCTAAAGTAATATTAAAACTTTCTTCTTCACCCTTTATCACTTTTACCACATAATTTTTCTTCTCAACCACTTCCGGGAAAACATCACCCATATTTGCAGAGACTACTTCCACAAGCTTATAGAAGAAGGGATCATTAAGCCCAAGTTTGCGGCCATAACGTGCAGCACGGCGCAAAATGCGACGCAAGACATAACCGCGGCCATCATTACCGGGAACAGCTCCGTCAGTAATTGCAAAAGTAAGCGTGCGAATATGATCTGCAATTACTCTCATTGCAATTTTGTCATCTTCTTTTTCATATGGAACGCCTGACAGTTTTGATATTTCATTTATTATCGGCATAAAGACATCGGTATCGTAGTTAGACGGTTTCTGCTGAATTACAGCACACAATCTTTCAAAGCCCATCCCTGTATCAACGTGCTTTGCGGGAAGTTCATGTAAAGTCCCGTTTTCATCACGATTATACTGGATAAAAACCAGATTCCAGATTTCAATACATTCCGGAACACCGGCATTAACATATTTTGGGTTATTGTAATCATCAGTAAGATTTATATGAATTTCAGAGCATGGTCCGCATGGTCCGGTTTCGCCCATTTCCCAGAAGTTATCTTTTTCATCAAAACGGAGAATATGGTCATGCTTTATGTCGGTTTTTGTTTTCCATAACTCCAATGCTTCATCATCAGTTCTGTAAACAGTTGCCCATAACCGTTCTTTAGGAAGTTTTAGAACATCCGTTAAAAGCTCCCAGGCCCATTCTATAGCTTCAGCTTTATAATAATCACCAAATGACCAGTTCCCAAGCATTTCAAAGAAAGTATGGTGGTAGGTATCGTTACCCACTTCTTCAAGATCATTGTGCTTCCCGCTAACGCGGATACATTTTTGCGTATCGGCAGCTCTTTTATATTCACGGGAGCCGGTACCTAAAAATACATCCTTAAACTGGTTCATTCCCGCATTTGCAAAAAGCAAAGTTGGATCATCAAACGGGACAACAGGAGCCGAATGCACTATTCTATGCTGTTTACTTTCAAAAAAATCTAAAAACTGTTTTCTTATTTCATTGGACGTCATTATAATTTCCGTGTTTTTCATTTTAATTAAGAATGTAAAGATACAAAAAACTGAAAAAGGTAAAAAGATAAAACGGTTTTAACTTAAATATGGTATTTATACCAAAAAGTCCAAGTAGTTAGTATTATTTATAATTTGATATTTGGCTTCAGGGTAGGCTTTTGAAAATGCCCCGGGAACTTTACTTTTATCTGATTTCCATTTCATTTCATAAGCAAGCAAATTCCCTCCTTTTTCTTCCAAAAGATCAATTTCCTGATGATCATATGTACGCCAAAAGAAATAATTAGCTATAATATTATCATAATAATTATGCTTTATCCGCTCAGATATAATGTAGTTCTCCCATAAGGCGCCAACGTCATCTCTTAAGTCAATAGGATTAAAATTTGCAATAATAGCATTGCGAATACCATTATCAAAAAAATAATATTTGGAATTTTTTACTACTTCTTTTCTTAAATTCTTGCTAAATCCATCAAGCTTAAATATAACATACACTTTTTCCAGTAAATCAAGGTATTTATCTACAGTTGCCCTGCTAATTTGTAATTGTTGAGCGATTTCCTGAATAGAAACCTCTTTCCCAATTTGGAAAGCAATTAGTCTAAGTAAATTAAATAACTTGGATGAGTTTTTAATATTTTCAAATGTCAGTATATCTTTTAGTAAATAGCTTTTAACCAGTTCGTTTAGGTACTGAGCTTTATCTTCATAATTCTTTAGTAAATAAACATCTGGATAATTGCCATAAACCAATCTGTTATTGAGATTTTCTTTTCTATAAAGAATATCCTCATAAGGTAAAATCTCTTTTTCAGAAAATGGCAATAGGATATGAGTTTGGCTTCTTCCGGTTAAGGGTTCACCTGCACCGCTTGATATATTGAAAGCCGAAGAACCTGTTATCACTATTTTTATACCTTCAATATTATCAACTATAAGCTTTAATATTTTGCCGATTTCAGGGATAGTCTGAGCTTCATCAATAAACAATATCTCTTTGCTCATAAGGATAGACTGGTAATTATTTATCGTCCTGTTTTTCAATAAATCCTGAACAGAGAAGTCCTCACCATTAAAGGAGAGATAATTAGCCGATTCTTTGATAATTTCCTTAAGCAAAACTGTTTTACCTACTCTTCGAGGACCTAAAATGATATTTACCTTATTGGGGACCATCGATTTTAAGATATTTTCTTTTATTCTTCTTTGAATCATTTTGAGACCATTTTTATAATATATTCACCAGCCTATTCACCAGCAAAAATAGTAAAATTTTCCTACATAGAAAAGTTAATGTTGCACATTTAACGTTAA
>JAUZPC010000387.1 GCA_030706105.1 Bacteroidota bacterium
ACAATTAACAAAAGATACGTTTATTGAAAAAGTATTTGATTAAGAGAACAAAAAAGAATGGAAATATCAGGGCGATACCCCTAGTGTAATTGATTTTTGGGCTCCCTGGTGCGGACCCTGCAGGATGGTTGGGCCAGTAATTGACGAGCTTTCCACTGAATACGAAGGAAAAGTGAAATTTTATAAAGTAAACACGGATGAAGAGCAGGAACTGTCTTCAGTTTTCGGAATAAAAAGCATCCCTTCAATTTTATTTGTACCCAAAGAAGGACAGCCGAAAATGTCAATGGGAGCATTGCCAAAAGATGTTCTTAAAGAGGCAGTTGAAAAAGAACTCCTTACGGAAATAGCTTAATGCTGAATTATTTAACATACAAAAGGCTGACGCATTAACGTCAGCCTTTATTATTATATTTCCTTGCATATAAACTTATTTCAGAAGAATCATTTTGTTTACGGCATTAAAGCTATGACCGTTGCTTCCTTCAGCTTCCACCCTATATATATACACACCTGAACTTAAATTCTTTGCATTAAATACCACTTTTTGTTCACCAGGATTCATAACTTCATCTTTTATAAGTGCTATCTGCCTTCCCAGCATATCAAAGACTCTAATTTTAACATGTAGCCTTTCGGGTAAATTAAACCTAATATTTGTTTCAGGATTAAACGGATTCGGGTAATTCTGACAAAGAATAAACTTATCAGGCTTCAACTGAATTTTGCTATCTACCTCAGAGATAGGGTCTATTACAAGATAATAACAGCAAAAAATTTCACTATTCGTAAATAATAGACTGTTCCGTGTAGTGTTTACTGTAGTAGCGGAGAACATACCATAATTAGTAAAATCATAAAAGCCATCGTCTATGCAAGTTGCCGGATCATATAAAAAGAGATTCCACCCCACAACACAAATAATTTTATTTCCAAAGATATCTGCAATAAATAATTGCTCATAGGGATCAAACCACCTATGATTTTTCTTTTCCCAGGTCACTATTGCCGGATTGGAAGCATCTATCTTTCCGTGATATATCCCGGAATAGTTTAGAAGTATTAATTCATTATTATTAAAAGTTAATCCATTACTTCTTGATGCAGGAAGAGAATCACTCATAATGTCGCTTATGTTTTGAGTTTTTGAGTTATACAAATAACCAATAAGTTTATTACTAGAATCCCTTGCTATGTAATATATCAAAATATCATTGGCACAGACAGCACTGACGTGGTCCATACCTTCAGGCATAGTAACAGGTGCTATACTCCATTTATTTGAGTCTATGTCATAAACACTAATTGAAGTATACTTCTCCTGATCGGCGGATATGTTCTTGTTGCCTCCAATGACATACAGTTTATTTCCCCATAGTGCTGTTCCATGAAACACAACCGGATAAGGCATGCTTGCCAACTTAACCCAACTGCTTGTGTTTATACTATACTTAAATAGTGTATTCTGGACCTTACCGTCACTATAACCTCCCACCGAAAAAACATACAACGAGTCGTTCTTGCTGTAGGCTTTTTGTGCATTTAATGCGATATCGCCAACTGGTAATGGGGCTTGCCTCCATTGCGATAAGGATAAGGAGGTAGTTATGGTATCATTACTATAATTTTCATCGCTTGGTAAATAGGTAAAGCAGGTAAGATTATATAGCCCATTTTCTACTGACCATAAATTATCAAAATTAACTTTCAGTGAACTATCAGGAGGAAGTGCATCAACGGTTCTAATCGAGCTATAATAATCACCAATTTTTAGCTGCACATAAAATGTTTGCGGAATAGTGCCGTAATTCTTGACCACTGCAATTGGTTTAATGGGATTCGATTGTCTGTATCCAGGCGCTTGCAACGAAACAAGGCCAACATCTTTTAAAACCGGAAATATTTTTATATTATCTATGAATAAATTATTTCCGTGAGCACTTATACCAACAAATCTAATCCTATTTGTCCCGATGGGAAGTCCAAGAATTTTTGTACGCCAACTTCTATTCGTAGGGACCAAAGAATCATATTGCGGCGGCATTGTAGAGAGACTTTGCCGATCATTGCCATGCATGACTAACAATTCTGTCCAGCTCTGCCCTGCATCAGTTGAAGTCTCAATTTTTAGTAAATCGTCTTCAAAATGGCGTTGAGCATGGGCATAATCAAATCGAAGTGAATCACCTATGTCTGTTCTTCCTATTTCCGGGGATACTAGCACTGCTGAACTTCCTGAAAGAGCTTGGTAAAAATTAAACTTGGCACTGGCATTACCAACACCGAAGCTGCTGCTGCCACATCTTTCCCAAGTATAAGTCATACTTGCTAATCTTTCAGAAGTCCATCCCGGATCTAAAAAATAATCCCGTTCAAAATCCTGCGTTATTTTTTTAGGTAAGTTTACATTTGATTGGTCAAGGCCTTTTTGCGCCAAAGACAAAGAAGCATAACACAAAAGCAAGCAAGTTAATACTAAAAAATGTTTCATTTTAGTTCCTTAAGTAGAATAATTAAATAGGTCAGTTTAAATGCAATATTTTTTTCATAGATCCTATTTAATTCAACAGAATCAATAAGATTTGATATGTAAAAGTAGATATTACAGTACCCCCGAGAGGATTCGAACCTCCGACCAATAGTTTAGGAAACTACTGCTCTATCCATACTGAGCTACGGGGGCATATTATTTGAAAAACTTTAGATAAGAAATGTATAAAAGAATTACCAAATAATAAAGAGTATTTTAGCATATTCTCAATTTTATCAGTTGAAATTTTATATTTATTTTCTGCATTGGTTTACAAATAATTACTTTTTTTAATATTCAAGGCGCATCAAATATGAATTTCTTATCATTTGTATATTTCTTGTATATTTCTGCAATAGTGCCTTCAAAATTGAATATCCTATTCTTTCCGTTAAATTATCTTTTCACGCACACTGCACTTAGTTATCATTGTCAAATAATATCTCCTTTGCTATTTTTTTATATTCATAAATAATCAGTTTTGATATGCCTTTAGTTAATCAAGATATAAATAGCCCAATTAGTATATTATCTGCCTTTGATGCCGATGTAATTAAGGAATGTGAAGTCTATCTCCTTTCCAATGATAATGCCCATTTTTACCATCACCCATACTGGCTGAACATTCTTTCAGAAGAAACAGGACAGCCTTTTTATTATTTAATATCACGGAATGCTGAAAATAAAATTAATGGCATCCTTCCGTTATTGCATACTAAGGGAATACCTTTTGGTCCGGTTGATGTTTTAAGCTCTAAAAGATTAGCTTCTCTGCCAAGAACCCCTTTTGCCGGCCCTGTTGCCGATAATGATAAGATAAAAGCTTTGTTACTCCAGTCAGTTAAGGCATTAAGCGGTGAGTATTCAGATCATC
>JAUZPC010000388.1 GCA_030706105.1 Bacteroidota bacterium
CTGCGCTTGGACAGATTAACCGTTAGTACTAAAGGTCTAAGATACGGGTTAATAGCAAAACAGATTGCAGTTAACAGTCAACAGTCAGCAGTAATCAGCCCGAATTCGGGGTAATCAGTTCCCAATAAAGGAAGTTTACAATAACTAAATGGCAGGGAGAATTTGTAGTTTTCCCCTATCAATAGCCCCACATAGTGGCAGGTCGAGTGAAGTCCGAATTCGGACGACTCGGGGCGGAGATAGATTGTATCTTGTCCGTAATTATATCTTCACAAAGGGAAACAAAAAATAATTTTAGCTGCATTACTCTGGTATGGGTTGCTTTGCCCTCTCCTTTGGGGAGGGCGACGGGTGGGATTTTATATCCAGCTTGTAAACACAGTATTTTAGTACTTTGTAACACCGGGCAGTATAATCATAAACGATTGATCGATTATGGGGCAAAGTTTAATTTTATATATTAGTTTAGCTATATATTTGTTAGCGGTATGCCGGCAAATAATCAGGAGTGTGCTATAATGGAAAGTTTTAATAAAATTCAGATTGCATAAAAAAAGAGACGCCTGTTAGAGCGTCTCTATAATTATTTTCTTTAACTGCTAACTCTATAAAGAGTGTATCTGTAATTTAAAATAATTCTTATGGATTTGTATTTTGCAGAATTGTATTTTCAGCAACTTCTAAAAGATTAGGATAATCCAAAGTAAAATGAAGACCTCTGCTCTCTTTTCTCATTTGAGCTGATTTAATAATCATATGAGCACAGGTTGTAATATTTCTTAATTCCAGTATGTCTTCAAAAACTTTTGTTCTTTTATACAACTGTTCATTTTCAAGAAAGATATTATGCAAACGGCTTGCAGCTCTCTCAAGGCGTAAATCAGAACGGACTATGCCTACATAATCCCACATAATCTGCTTAATCTCTTTAATTGAGTGAGTAATAAGCACTTTTTCGTCATGGGATAAAGTTCCGCTATCATCCCATTCCGGCACGTCAACTCTGGTAGTCTGAGTAACTTTAATTAGTTTATCAATATCTAATGCTGCTCTGTATCCATAAACCACTGCTTCAAGCAGTGAGTTGCTGGCAAGTCTGTTTGCACCGTGTACGCCTGTCATTGAGACTTCTCCGCAGGCATATAATCCTTTTAATGAAGTACGGGCAAACTCATCAACAACAATACCGCCGCAGGCATAATGGGCAGCAGGCACAACCGGAATTGGCTGTTTGGATATGTCTATGTCAACAGAAAGGCATTTTTCATAAATGCTTGGAAAATGATCTATAATTTCTTCCTTACTCTTATGAGTTACATCAAGCAGAACAAATTCATCGCCTGTGCGTTTAAGTTCGCTGTCAATTGCTCTTGCAACTATATCCCTGGGGGCAAGTTCTTTACGGCTGTCATATTTTTCCATAAAACACTCCCCTGCCTTATTCTTTAATATTCCGCCAAAGCCTCTAACCGCTTCGGAGATTAAAAAAGAAGGGGTAGTTAAACTGGTTTCTTCAGAATACAATGATGTAGGATGGAATTGAATAAACTCCATATTGCCTATTCTTGCGCCGGCACGGTATGCCATTGCAAATCCGTCACCTGTGGCAATATATGGGTTAGTTGTATGAAGATAAACCTGGCCTAAACCCCCTGTAGCCAAAACTGTGGCTTTGGAAGTAATGGTAAAAACAGATTTTTTGAATATATCCAGGATGTAAGCACCCCAGCAATTTCTATTGTTAAGAGGTTCATCCTTTAAATTTTTAATGTTATGCTCTGTAATAAGATCTATTGCCAAAGCATTTTCAATTACCTGTATTCTTTTGCTGCTAAGAACATGCTCAATTAAGGCACGTTCAATTTCACGGCCTGTAAAATCCTTTGCATGCACAATTCTGTGCATGGAATGGCCGCCTTCTCTTGCCAAATCCAATTTACCTTCTTTTCTGGTAAAATTAGTTCCAATTTCAATCAGATCATTTATTCTGTCAGGACCTTCATGCACTAATAGTTCAACTGCAGATTTGCCGCATAAACCGGCACCTGCAATTAATGTATCTTCAATATGTTTTTCAAAAGTATCATTTTTATCAATAACGGAGGCTATACCACCTTGTGCATAGTTAGTATTGGACTCAGTTTTATTTTTTTTAGTCACTAATATTACATCAGCATATTCGGAAACTTTTAACGCCGTAAATAATCCGGCAATTCCGCTGCCAATAACAAGTACATCAGTATTTAGGTTCATAATAAATATTACCTTAATTTAAATAACAAAATACTGCCGGCATAAGTAATTGCAAAATACAATATATTAATAATAAGACCGGCAATTATAGAGAATAATTTGTTTTTTGTCTGTACAAAAAGCCCTGTAATTAAGAGAAATACAGACCAAACAACAAATAGGATTTCAATACCGCTTAATATGTAAGCAATTGAGGGCTTTAAAACAAATGGAGTTGGGGAAAGAGAGTGCAGATACGGTCCAAACACGATAAACTCAACAGGATATAAAACTATTGCACCTATAGTATAGAGGAATAACGAATATACTAAAATGGCAAAGTAATCCTTTGTTCTTCCGTTGCTGCCAAACATTTTTAGTATCCTATTTATCAAAAATGAAATTACTAAAAGTGTAATAAAAAATGCAACAACGGTAACAATATAATTACCCGGTAAATTGTTATAAACGGAGGCAGGCCTGGATGTATATGCTGCAAAGAACATTATATTAAATAAAAATTTAAATACTATAACCAGAAATAATGGTATAACAAAGTTCTTATGATCGCTAAAAACAATATTTGTAAATGCTTCCTTTGGGCTTTCCAAAAGCTGGCTGAAAGTATGCCACAGGTCAATATTGTAAACGTGCCCTCTTATATAAGCGCGGCATTCAGAACAATTAAGGCTATAATAATCGTTCTCTTTACCGCAATGGTTACAGACTACAACATTTTTCATAAGTAAGTATTTTAAAATTTAATTTGGACATTTAATTTCAGCATTTTATTTTCGTCAACTGTAAAATCAAATAAATGAGCATCTACATAAGCATCAACCAAATTCAGGAAATAAGTTATCCCGAGATATATTGCAAAAAGGTCTCTCTGATCACGGTAGAAATCACGGTTAGTTCTATAAGTAGTAACGTTAAATTTTCTATATAATTCTTTATTGTCTTTATACTTTTTATCGTTATAAAACCAATTATAAACAAACCAGCCGGATACGCCCCATACAACCGGAGCTTTCCAGTAAGATTGGTTATAAATCTGCCCGAGACCCGGCACAACAGCACTTCTTAAAACAGCACCCCAGGGTGATTTTTTCATTACAAAAGTAGTGTCTTTAACCTGCACGGAA
>JAUZPC010000389.1 GCA_030706105.1 Bacteroidota bacterium
CGTTTTTTTGGTTTTGATACTTTTACCGGAATTCCGGAAGATTTTGGAGTAATAAGGAAAAATGATTATAACACAAAGGGGAATTTTCCTGATGTAAATAATGACCAGCGTTGTAATTTTATATCCGGTATGTTTCAAGATTCATTACTTCCATTTATAAAAAACATGCAATGGAAAAACAGAAAAGTAATTCATATGGATGCAGACTTATATTCATCAACCTGGTTCGTTTTAGCAAGTCTTTTTCCTTATCTGAATAAAAATGATATAATTATGTTTGATGAATATGGCGTTCCTATGCATGAGTTTAAAGCTTTCCACGAATTTATACATGCGTTTAAACTTAAATATAAAATTTTGGGCGCTGTAAATAATTATTTACAAATTGCGATAATTGTTGAATAATTTTATATAAAATATTTATCTATAAAAAAGCTATGCCGTTGTTGTAAATGGACATAGCTTTTTTATTATAACATCATAAGAGTTCTCAATTAAAACACTGCTGTTTCCGTATAAATTCCAAATACTTTTTTCAATTCTTCCACCATTTCACCCAGAGTTACGTAATTCAAAGCGGCTTCAACCAAAACAGGCATTATATTCTCTCCATTTATTGCAGCTTCATTTATTCTAAGAAGCGAATTATTAACTCTTTCATTATTCCTGCTACTCTTTAGTTCCTGTAATCTCATTCTTTGGTTCTTTTCAACTTTTGGAGAAATTGTTAAAATTGGAATATCAACTTTTTCATCACTTTCAATATAATCATTCACTCCTATTATTATTTTAGCTTTACTCTCAACTTCCTTTTGATAGCGATATGCCGAATCAGCAATCTCCTTTTGAAAATACCCCATCTCAATTGCGGGAATAACACCCCCAAGTGAGTCAATTACATCAAATATTTTATAGACTTCCTCCTCCATCTTCATGGTTAGTGATTCAACAAAATAGCTCCCACCTAATGGATCAACGGTATTTGCAACACCTGTTTCATATGCAATTAATTGTTGAGTCCTTAAAGCAATTTTAACTGCTTTTTCACTTGGCAGAGCAAAGGTTTCATCCATTGAATTGGTATGTAATGACTGTGTACCCCCAAACACTGCTGCTAACGCCTGTAATGCGGTTCTGACAATATTATTTTCAGGCTGCTGTGCAGTAAGAGTGCATCCTGCGGTTTGTGTGTGAAACCTAAGCCACCATGAGCGGGGATTCTTAGCCTTATAAACCTCTTTCATCCTTTTTGCATAAATTTTCCGTGCTGCTCTGTACTTTGCAACTTCTTCAAAGAAATCCAGATGTGAATTAAAGAAAAAAGAAATACGGGGAGCAAATTCATCTATATCCATCCCCTTTGCAAGGCATGCCTCTATATAAGCAAAACCATCGGCTAACGTAAAAGCCAGTTCCTGCACTGCTGTTGAACCGGCTTCCCTGATATGATAACCGCTAATGGAAACGGGATTAAATTCCGGAACTTCATTTTTACAATATTCAATCATGTCAACAATAATCCGCATTGACGGCTCCGGAGGAAAAATATATTCTTTTTGTGCAATGTATTCCTTAAGAATATCATTCTGCAGGGTTCCGCGTAAAAGTTTTAGATCAACACCTTGTTTTATTGCAACAGCCAGATAAAAAGCAAAAATAATAGCCGCCGGAGAATTTATTGTCATTGAGGTTGATACTTTTTCCAATGGGATTTTATTGAACAAGGCCTCCATATCCTTCAGCGAGGAAACCGAGACACCGCAGATACCAACTTCTCCTTCGCTTTGGATTGCATCGGCATCCCGTCCCATAAGGGTAGGTAAATCGAAGGCAGTCGAAAGTCCCGTCTGCCCATGTTCTAACAAATATTTGAATCTCTCATTCGTATCTTCCGGAGAGCCAAAGCCGGCAAACTGCCTCATTGTCCACATTTTGTCCCTGTATCCTGTAGTATGAATACCCCTGGTAAAAGGATACTCCCCCGGAAAACTTATTTCCGTATTAAAATCAATTCCGGCTATATCATCAGGTGTATAAAGAGGATTTATCTTTTGGCCGCTTACTGTGGTAAACATATTTTCTTTTTCATTATGCAGGCCAAGCCTGTTCGCATAATCATTTTTTAGTTTTCTATATTCTCCATATGACATTTCTCATTCCTTCTTTATTCAAGTAACAAAATAGTAAAAGAAAATAATTTTGTCTTAGACAATTAAGGGACGGGCATTGTAATGTGATGCCAGTAACAGCAGCGGCAAATGAAAAGTAATTTAGAATAAGAAAATAGCGTTAATCAATTCAGGATAATGAAAACTGCCTGCAGTATTGGAGTCTGCAGACAATAAAAATTGTTCTGAGTTAATTCTTTACCCTTGTATTCAGTAATTTATATTAGGAAGTTCTGCCAAAGCGGCGGTCAAATTCCTCTAATGATATTTTTATGACAATCGGCCTTCCGTGAGGACACACATAAGGATTTGATGTAGCAAATAGTTGGTCAATCAAATTACGCATCTCTTTTTCTGAAAGATAATCCCCTGCCTTTATGGCTGTTTTACAGGAAAACGATTTTGCTATATTATCCAGAGCCTCTAATTTTTTCTCTTTCTGGTTGTATGCATACTCATCAAGTATTTCCATAAAGATTTTTTCCTCAGTACCCAATTTTACATCCTCAGGAATACCTTCAATTATGATGGTGTTCTTACTGAAAAACTTTATCATAAAGCCAATCCGGTTGAGATAATCATTTAGCTCCTTAACCAGACCAAACTTTGCCGGGTCCAGTTCAATAGTAATTGGAAACAGCACCGGCTGTGAAAACCGCAAATCCGCATCATACAATTTTAATGCTTTTTCGTATAGAATTCTTTCGTGTGCAACGTGCTGGTCAATTATCATCAGACCGGTCTTTATCTGCGACAGTATATATTTATTGTGCAGTTGAATGATAAAGCTTTCAACCTCCCTGCGGTTGAATAATTCAGGCTGTCTGTTCTCCTGATGCAGTATTTGAGTCATTGGTTTTTCAAAAGGAATATCGGACTTAGCCTGAGTGTTTTTGGGCATTTCAGGCAAAGTATTGAATATCAAATCAATCTCTTTATCAGAAAAATCAGCAGCAGCATATGATTTTTTAGCATAATCAGGTCTATCCGTAAAATCATTTGTCTCTGTTCTGCTGAATTTATTTACGGCAAGTTTTTCAGTGCTTTCTTCCGGTGAAAATATCGGATTCCTAAAAGTCATGCTGGGAACAAGATCCACGCTCCCCAGTCCTTTTCTTATCACTGCCAGTACAAAATTGTAAACATCCTTTTCATCTTCAAAGCGGACTTCAAGCTTTGTGGGATGAACATTAACATCAATTTTTGC
>JAUZPC010000039.1 GCA_030706105.1 Bacteroidota bacterium
CTCAATTGTATAATGCCCCGAATTATGAGGCCGTGGTGCCATTTCATTCACAAGAAGTTTCTGGTCTTTGGTTAAAAACATTTCTATTCCATATAATCCAAAGCCGTCTACTGCTTTAACGCATTCAATAGCAGTTCTTTTTGCTTCTTCAGCAATTACTGCATCAATTTGAGCCGGGGCTATTACTATTTTGCAAATATGATTTTCCTGAATTGTCTGCACAACAGGATAACACTGAATTTCCTTTGTGGTTCTTACTACCATTACAGCCAGTTCCATTGAGTAATTAACAAATTCCTCAGCCAGCAGTAATGAATCTCTTTTTGCAAGCTTTTCTATTCCTTCATCAAATTCACTTTGGGTACTAACAGTAAAGTTACCGTAACCGTCATATCCCATCTTTCTGGATTTAAGAATAAACCGGCCGCCTAATACATGAGAAAGCTCATTATAATCTTTTATTTCATTTAAATCTGCGAATGCCGGAACAGGAATACCGGCCTTTTTTAACTGCTGTTTTTGTATTAATTTATCCTGAATTAAAGAAATAGTATATGAAGAAGGAATAACTTTCTTATTCAGTGCTTCAATATAAGCCAAGTATTTATAATCAATAAATTCATTTTCCAAAGTAATGACGTCTGAGATGGAGGAGATACTGTCTAAGCAAGACTCATCATCAACCCATCCGACTATTTCATTTTTTGTTATAGAACCTGCAGGTGAATTTATTTCTTTTTCCAAAATTGCAACATCAAATCCCATTCTAATCGCCTGAAAAGAAGACATCCTTGCCAACTGCCCGCCGCCCAGAATGCCTATACATGTTCTTTTTTTCAAACTATCTCCATTGTATTCTATTTATATTTTCTCCATCCGAAGTCAGAAATATAGCACCTTCTTTATCACTTCGCAATACTTGGGAATTATTTTTAATTCTATCCAGAACTTCTTTTGACGGATGTCCATACCTGTTTCTAATTCCAACGCTTATTAGACACATTTTGGGAGCAGATAGGTTTAAAAATTCATCCTTAGTAGAATTCTTACTTCCATGATGCGATATTTTCAATATATCAGAATGTAGTGCGTTTTTCCAGTATGCGGCTAATCTATCTTCTCCCATTTTACCAAGATCTCCTGTAAAAAGGATGCCTGTTTTACCATAAACAATTTTAAAAACGCCGCTGTTATCATTCGTATTTTTTTTATTAACATTATTTAAATTATAAAAATATATCCTTGCATTATCAACAGGCATTATACTTTTTGAATAATAATATATTGGAATCCTTTTATTGCGAATTAAGCTTTCCAGTTTAACATCTTTAACATCTTCGCTATCCGGTTCAGGCTTATACATATTTTTTATGATATTTTTTTCCAATAGATATACCATACCCGAATAATGGTCTTTATCAACATGAGAAATAAAAGCATAATCAATAGCCGGAACATCAAGATAATTTAATAATGGCAAAATAGTTTTTTCCCCATTATCCCAAAAAGAAGAAGCATTTCCCGCATCAATCAATGCAATCTTCCCGGATGGAAATTTGACTAAGAAAGCATCTCCCTGCCCTACATCTATCATAACTATATCCAAATTATGTGCAGGCAATAAATCTGTGTTAAAAGCTCCGCCATACAGGGTATAACTTGAACATATAAGAAGTATACATATTATTTTAACTTTAACTTGATATTCACTTTTAATAATAAAATATGATATAAACAGAAATATATAGAATAAACCGGCATGAAATGATGTGAACTCTCTTATTAGAATGACTGAATATTTAGGATTCCCTGCAATTGCCAGGAACTTATATAACATAAAAATTAGAAACTCATTTGAAGCCGCAAACAAGGTTGCCAATTTAAACCAGATTGCGCCAATAATTAAAGAAGCAACAGCATTTGTTATTATTAGTCCTGTTAATGGAATTATTACCATATTAGCGGCAAATGCTGTTAAAGATAATTTATGAAAATACATCAAAACAAAAGGAAGTGTTCCTAATTGTGCAGCAAAAGTTACTGAAATGAATATTAATAAGGAATTTATCCATGCATATTTTATATTAAGTAGTAATATTTTAGTTTTAATAACCGGATGAAATAATGCTATGGACAAAGCCGCTGAAAACGACAGTTGAAATCCCGGATCGAATAATTGATTCGGATTTACTATAAGAATTATAAATGCAGCAATTGATAATGAATTGTATATATTGGAATTCCTGTTAAAAATAAATGCTGCTATAATTACTATTGCCATAATAATTGATCTTAATACAGGTGCAGGACTGCCTGTAATAAAAGCAAATAGCAGTAACATAAGAATTGTTAATAGGGATTTTGTTCTGATTCCCAAACCTGAAAACAATATTAGCAATATAAGGACAATATATGCTATGTGCAGGCCCGAGACCGATAATACGTGCACTACACCGCTGTTTATAAAAGATTCATTAATTTTTTGATCTATTCCGCTTCGATCCGCAACTATAAAGCCTTTAACCAGACCGGCGGCACTGCCGGAATATAAATGACATATACTTCTGTCAATATATTTTCTGAAATTTAAAACGATTGAGCTAAGTTGATTTTTTTCTTTTCTGGTTATGCTTATATTGTCCGTTGAATAAGTATTAAAATATCCGCTTAATCCCATATTTCTGAAAGATGCATCCAAATCATATTCCCCCGGATTTCTTCTCTCCTTTGCCTTTTGAAATTTTCCGGTTACTTCAATAGTATAACCGGGATAAATATCCGCATATAACGAATCAAGCTTATGCTTTGTATCCCTTACCCTGCATATCAACTTAATTGAACTGCCGTCATTGTTAATTTTTGTATGAAATGAATCAAGCTGAATCTCAAACCTGACCTCATAGTCTCTTTCCAGCTCAACATCTTTGATTTTTCCAAATACTTTAATCTCCTGTTCTGACTGCAAGGAGACAGGTAAAAAGTTATGGCTCATATTTTCATTACATAGAACAATTGAGCCAAATATAATAATTGCTGCAATGGAAAATATATTTTTTAGATAAGAATAATCTGATAGTATCTTTGAATATACAGAAATGGCGGCACATATAGTTAAAAATAAAATAGAAATAAGCAAAACAGGAAAACTTAAATTTAAATAGCTTTCTAAGATTATACCGCAAATAAATAATAAAGTGAATTTAACAAAGGGATAATTTCGCATTAAATAAGACTTGTTATTGAATGTTTAATATGTGAAATATTCTTAATGTTTTCAAATAGGTTTTTAGCAAACTTCCCAGCTGTTATAGTTAAAGAAGGATTTAACGTATGCGTCTTTATTGACATATCTTCAAAATTACCATGGTCGGAACAAATTACTAATGTAGTATTATTATAATCAAGCTCAGCCAAAATTGTAAATAAAAAATCATCAAAGACATTATAGTAGTGCTCAACTTCGTCTGCATACCTTCCATGTCCGAAATAATCAGTCAAAAAGAATTCATACAGTGTAAATTTATTTTTGCTGCTTAGGTTTAATAAGTTCTTTGCTGCCTGCTGACCTGTTATAACAGGAATATCATATTCCAGATTATTTTTCCATTTTTCATTTGTTATCTCAGCCGATAATGCATTACCTTTTGATAATTCGTCATACTTATTCAGTTTTATATCTGTAAGAATACAGCTCATGGTAGTAACGCTTAACCGCTTATGCCCTTCATTTATATAATCAAAAAAACGCTGAGGATAGGCATTTGCAAAAGCTGTTTCATAGTCATTATCAATAAAAAACTTAAATATATTGCGGTCTTTTATATATGGCACTAAAGTAGAGTAAGGATAAGGTCCAAAGTGTTTTCCAATAATGTTTGGGGCATTCACACCGCAGAATATCGAGGTCTGTCCGGTACCGCTCTGCGGTAATCCCTCAACACCCAATAATGGATCTGAAGGAAAAAGATATAGGTTACTTCCCTTTAGGACTGGTTTTTTGTTATAAGGTATATCCTTAAAAAAAGTCTCAAATGTTTTAAATCCGTATTTAAAAAAAGGATTGTTGGCAATATCCTTTTTGCCTATCCCTACACCGTCAACAAATATCATTAAAAAATTATTCACGTTATTCCTACAAAAATAATTATGAAATTTTCAGTGGTAAAAAGAACGGTCTTATATCACAATTCTAAACAAATATTATCAGAAATCCAAGTGAGATCACTAACATCAAAGATAACAAAATTTAGTTAAATAATGAATCAATGTTCATTGAGTTTTTAATAATAATTCCATATTTTACTTATCGATAATAATAAAGTGAGAAGAAAATGCAAAAGCTTAATCATCTGGATTATTACCGTTTACCTTGGAACTTAGCAGATAATTCTATTTCGTGGTTAGAACCTACTGCTAAATGCAATTTACATTGCGATGGGTGCTATAGAAAGAATGAAGATAGCCACAAATCTTTAGCGGTTATCAGAGAAGAGCTGGACACGTTTTGTAAATTACGCAAATGTGACGGTATATCTATTGCTGGTGGAGATCCCCTTCTTCATCCTGATATATTAGATATCGTGAGAGAAGTGAAGAAAAGGAATCTGAAGCCAATCATTAATACTAACGGACTGGCACTTACTAAAGACTTGCTTATCGAACTTAAAAAAGCTGGTGTTTTCGGCTTTACTTTTCATGTAGACAGTAAGCAGGGACGACCTCATTGGAAAGACAGAAATGAAATTGATCTAAACGAACTACGATACCAATATGCAAAAATGGTTGCTGATGTGGGAGGGATGTCATGTTCGTTTAATTCTACAATTTATGAAGACACAATACAATATGTACCTGACTTAATTAAATGGGCACAGGAAAATATTGATATTGTACAGGTTATTGTGTTTATTCTTTACCGAGCTGTAAACAACAGTAAAGTTGATTTCTATATCGGATCTCAAAAAATTGATATGGGAGATCTTGTATATAATGAAGAAACCACTGAGAGAACTGATATTTTAGCCGACGAAGTAGTTGGGCTGATAAGACAGGATAATCCTGATTTTAATCCTTGTGGTTATCTTAACGGTTCGGAAAAGGTGGATTCTTTTAAATGGCTTTTAACGGGCCGTCTCGGCACTAAAGACAGAATATTTGGCTATATGGGCCCAAAGTCCATTGAATTTGCGCAGACTATGTATCATTTGTTATATGGAAAATACCTTGCGTACGCCGCCCCAAAAGAAGCCGGTAAAGGCCGTTCTATGCTTCTTTTCAGTTTATTTGATAAAAGTATAAGAAAAGCTGCTAAAAAATTTCTGGCTAACCCGTTCAGATTATTGTTTACTAAGCTTTATTATCAGTCTGTAATGATTATCCAGCCGGTTGACTTTCTTGAAGATGGCAGGCAAAGTATGTGTGACGGATGCCCTGATATCACGGTGTGGAATGGACAATTAGTCTGGTCTTGCAGAATGGAAGAACAGTTGAAGTACGGCATGAATGCTAAAACATATCCTAAAGATATGGAAGTCCCTGTCCCATTAGCTAATCACATAGAAGTCTGATTATTAAAAATTACCCCTTTGCTTAAAATTATAGTGTAAATAATAAAAAGCGAAGGGGATTTTTTATTCTGTAACAGTTTAACAAATATTAAAACTAATTTAAAGTCCGAGAATCTCTTTATTCTTTTTCATTGCTTCAATACAAAAAGCAATATGCTCATCCAGATTTATTCCCAATCCTTCGGCACCCTGTGTTATCTCTTCTCTGCTTACTGCTTTGGCAAATGCTTTGTCCTTAAGCTTTTTCTTAACCGATTTTACCTCAACTTCATCAATTGATTTACTTGGTCTTACATATGCAACCGCGGTTATAAAGCCGGAAAGTTCATCACAGGCATATAATACTTTTTTAAGGTTTGTATCTCTCGGTATGTTGGCATAAGTTGCATGAGAAAGAATTGCATTAATAAATACTTCTTCAAATCCCTTTTCCTTTAATATCTCAGCCCCCTTATAAGGGTGTTCTTCGGCTGTTGGATATTTCTCATAATCAAAATCATGCAGCAGGGCAACATTTCCCCAGTATTCTATATCTTCATTTAGTTTTTCCGCATAAGCCCTTACACAAGTCTCAACAGCGTAAGCGTGTTTAAGAAGACTCTCTGATTTTGTAAATTCCTGCAGGAGGGTTAGGCAATATTCTCTGTTTGTTTCATTTTTACTCATAATAACCTTTTTTATTTTTTAGCGGCGTAATCATAATTTGGACAAATATCCGCCAATAAGCATTCATTACATTTTGGCCGTCTGGCAATGCAGGTATTTCTTCCGTGCATAATTAAATAATGAGATGAATTTATCCAATCTTTTTCCGGCAGCATTGCTTTTAGTTCAGTTTCTATCGCAATTGGATCTTTTGTGTTTACCAGACCAAGAATATTGGAAACCCTAATAACGTGCGTATCTACCGCTATAGATGGAATACCGAAAGCGTTACCCGCAACAACGGAGGCAGTCTTTCTGCCCACGCCGGGTATTTTAGTCAATTCATCAAAATTTTCCGGCACTTTTCCGTTATGATTATCAATCAAATATTGGCAGCAGTTTTTTATGCTTTTTGTCTTTGCCGAATAAAAGCCCAAAGAGAAAATATCTTTCTCAAGTTCTGCTGCAGGCACATCAATATAATCTTGCACAGTTTTATACTTTTTGAAAAGATCAACTGTTACCTTGTTTACTCTAACATCCGTGCATTGGGCTGAGAGTATGGTTGATATTAATAGTTCGAAAGGATTTGAATGATTGAGAAAACATTTTACTTCAGGATATTTTTTCTTTAATCTTTCAATAACCTCAACCGCAATATTTTTTTTAACTTTAGCTGGCATCTTTATTAAACCTTATATCTTTTATAAATAACCTTTCAACCGGCTTGTTCCCTATCAAGTGACTTTGAATAATTTCTTCAACATCATCTACAGTAACACCGCCATACCATATTTGTTCCGGATAGACAACAATGCTTGGGCCAAATGCACAGGCATTAAGGCACCCGGCAGAATTTGCCCTTATTTCATCATTAAGACCTAATTCTTTTAATCGCATTTTAAACTTTTCCAGGATCACAGGACTGCCTTTTACACTGCAGCTTCCTTTGGGACTATCATCAGGACGTTTATTTTCGCATATAAAAATATGCTTTTCAAATCTCTTCATAATTAGTATTTTTTTTACATATATTATTTAAATATACAAAAAATACTTAAATGATTATAAAGAAAAAATATAACACATCTAACAATATTTTGTAAAAGGTTTTTATTTATAGGAGGAAATTTAGACTTATTTTAATTTTAGATTGCTCATTTTTACATCTAAGACAGCATATAGAAATTTGCGTGGGCTGATAACCGAAAAGAGTAGCGCGTACGGGGGTCGAACCCGTGATCTCCGCCTTGAGAGGGCGGCGTCCTAAGCCACTAGACGAACGCGCCAGTGTTTTTAAAAATAAAAACAAACTATATTATAAATATATAATTGATATTATTTAAATCAAAATATTATTCTGTCAAATTTTGTATTGCAGCTTTTCTGTTGGCAAATATTAAGAACAATTCATTCATTCCGGTCTTGTCTATTAAAGACTGAACTTCTGATTTTGCAACCACTAAATTTATCCTGCCTGATTTACTGTTTACCTGTTGCAAAGCCAAAACCATCGAACTTAAAAATGTAGAGTCAATTTTATTGCATTTTGATAAATCAATTACTAACTTAATAAAACCCTTATCTATATTTTCCTGTAATAGATGTTTAAATGCATCGGATTCATCTTTAGAAGCACTTTTCAAGTTAACAATAAATACCGCTACATCATTCTGTAACTGAGTTGAGAACATATCATTTTCCAAAATTTTACAACTTGTAAATATATAAATTAATTAAAAGAAAAACATTAGAATTATTTTCCCTTTATTATTATCGAATATATTTGTATAATTATTACACTTTCATTAAGTAACTATATTTAGAGGATTTATATACTTTTTTTCTATTTACCATAAAAAATATAAGGACCGTCTAATTCATTAACTAAACCACTGCGAATTAAATATATGGAAAATAATTTTTTTAACATCCTTTTTAGCAGAAAAAGCGTAAGAAATTTCACTGATAAAGAAGTAACAAAAGAGCAGCTTGAGCATATCGTAAAGGCCGGTATGACCGCTCCCTCGGCTATGAACAAGCAGCCCTGGACTTTTATTATTATTGATGATAGAAAACTGCTTGATACATTAGGAGACCGCCTCCCCCATTCCAAAATGCTAATGCAGGCATCGGCTGCTATAATAGTCTGTGGGGATATGCATAAAGCGCTTGAAGACTGGCAGCAGGAATACTGGGTACAGGACTGCTCGGCGGCTTCCATGAATATACTGCTGGCAACAGAAGCAATGGGGCTTGGCTCTGTCTGGACAGGCTTATACCCCGCCAAGGGACGAGTAAGAACAGTAGTGGAACTGTTAGGCCTGCCTGAGCATATTATACCCCTTAATGCAATACCAATAGGCTACCCGGCAGGAATTGAAACTCCTAAAGACAAATTCAATCCTTCAGCAATTCATTGGAACGGCTGGAAGAAATAATTCTTGAATAATTTGGTACGATTAGATTTATTATCAGACATATGATCAGCCTCCTATTTTTGCCTTTTGATATTCTTCATTTTCATTAGAAGACGAATGAATTAATCGCGAGGCTGATTCATATTATTTACCTGAAAAAGATACTCACCTAATTACCATCATTTTTCTTGTCTCGGTATATTTGGAACCGTTAAATCCCGATACTTCAAGTTTATAAAAATATACCCCGGAACTCAGTTTGGCTGAGTTGAATGTTACTTCATATTTTCCTGCCTGCTGTTCACCATTAACTAATATTGCGGCTTCCCTCCCAAGAATATCATAGACAATTATTTTAACATGTCCTGCTTCAGATAATTGATAACTGATGAGCGTACTGGGATTAAAAGGATTTGGATAATTTTGCAATAATCTAAAGTTATCCAGATTTGTAATATTATTTTTATTATCCGTCAAAGAAATGTATTGAATATCCGCACTGCTGCAAGCGATCCCCAAAGTATCTTGCTTGCTGTTGTACGTTATAAAAGAATAATCATGATAGGGTTCCCACATATTGTTAGTCCATTTAGCATAATCTATATGAACAGTATTTCCATATATATCATAAAGAAATGTAGTTTTATCATAGTTTATCCACACACTATCTTTCCGGTTTTCAGAGGTAGTAACCAATAAATTACCGCTAGGATTATAAGAATTATTTTCCCGGTATGATGGAATCCAGGTATCTTTATGCCAATATTCATAAAGATTTGTTACTAAGTTATCCGCGTAATCGTAGGTACAAGTCTTTTTGTAATCGTTGACCCAATTACTATTTTCCCAATTTTCACTTAATTCTGTTTGAATTTTCCCGCTAGTTGAATAAATGTATGAATATCTATATAGGTAATTCCATTTATTACTTTCCCACTTCTCCAAATAGCGGGAGAGTAAATTTTCATTACTGTCATAAGTATAAGTTAATTTATAACCATTAAACCAAATTTCATTCTGACAGTTTTCAGATAATTCGGAAATCATTTTCCCCTTAGCATCATAAGCATAAGAAGTTCTGTTGTTATTATGCCAGTTATTATTGTAGCAAGATGCATGAAGCTCAGAAAGGATGTTACCATTTAAATCATAAGTAAATGTTTTTTTATATGCACCTTCTTTAACTTCATCTTTAAATGATTCATATAAGTATGTAAGTATTTTACCGTTATTGTCGTATGTATAAGAAGTATTTTCATAATGATTCCACTTATTGTTTACTAATCTCTCGTAACAGCAAATTTGTATATTTTCATTGTCCTGGTATGAATATGTATACCTATATTTTACAATAGAGTCCTTATCTTGCAAGCCTTCATAAAGAAAAGTGAGCACTCTTCCCTTAAAATCATAAGTGTATGTAGAAATATCGGAGAATACCCAAGAGCGTTTATTCCATTTTTCATTTTTTTCAATTAGCTTGTTCCCTTGAGCGTCGTAATTACATGTACATCTCCGGTCTTTTTCCCAATAGTCGTGATGTAATTTTGTTTGAATACTGGATATAATATTTCCATTAATATCATAAAAATAATCGATTTTATGATTACCATAGTCATCATTAACTATTAATTGCTTAACTAAATACAATGTAGAATCCATTTTCCTAGAAAGTTTCTGTCTGGACGGGATTTTATTTTCAAGCCCGAAATTAGGATTTAGAGTATCCCCATGCCAAATGGGATTTATAAAGCTAGAAGATATCTTATTTCGCTGTATCTTATTTTGCTTTTGCAGCTCAGAGTATTTTGACGATTTATTTTGTTGCCCAAGAATAAAACTATTTAGTAACAATATGGAAATAACAGAAAAAAGTATAAATTTCACTATCTTCCTCATTTATAAGTATAATTAAAATATATCCGCATTTCGTGATTATATAAATTACAATATTTTTTTATTAAATCCCAAAAAATTTTTGTTAAGTTTAGATATTTAATGTGAGTTTAATGCTTTGTGAGTGTCATCCGGGCTCATTCCTCTTGCAAGATTATGATTTGAACAGACTACCTAAATGACCTTTTAATCCTTTAATCAAGTGAATCCGGATTCGGATGAGACATCATGGTTCAGACAATTTCTAATCCTGCAAATCGGCATTTTCTTTTTCTATAAATATTAAGGTAAGTAATCTGAATGGACATAAAAAAAGCCTTGCAAATATTTTATCTACAAGGCTTAAAGAGTGCTGCCCCGTCAGGGGTCGAACCTGAACTTTCCTGATCCAGAGTCAGGCGTGTTGCCAATTACACCACGGGGCATTATTTACAAAATTTAGTTTCAAAAATTAAACATTTTTTTCAATTAATACAAATTTAAAATTTTTTTTTTCTGCGTTTAATTTTGATAAATATCTAGCTTGGTCTTTTTTTTGTCAGTTTTTTTAATAAAAACCACTTATTTGCACTTTTCATTAAATAAAATGCTTTAATTTATTATAATATATGCATATATTTTATAAGGAAATTCTCAAATATCTATTTTTTCACTATAAATGCTGTTATGAAAAATATTTTTGCCCTAATCGTTGTATCAATTTTGCTTTCTGCTTTTCAATTTTCATTCGGCCAAAATGACTCACTTGACCGCAAACTACAAAATATAAAAACTAAATACAGTCTTATGGGTCTTTCCGTAACTGTTATAAAGAATAATGAAGTGGCATTTACTAAAAGTTACGGACTGCGCTGCCTTGGCAGGAACCTTCCCGTAACTGACAGTACTGTCTATAGAATAGCATCTATCTCTAAAACGATATGCACAATTGCATTACTTCAGCTTTATGAGAAGAATAAATTTAAATTAGATGAAGATGTAAGCCGTTATATCGGTTTTACATTGCGTAATCCAAATTTTCCAAATGATTCCATTACGTTTAGAAAACTGATGTCCCATACGGCCAGTTTAAGAGACGGTACCGGTTATGACGACTTTTTAAGTGCTTCGTATAATGATACTCCCCCTCCCTCACTTCAAAGTCTGATGGTACCTGGAGGAACATACTACAGCGCAGATATGTTCAGTTCTTCATACTCTCCAAGCGCATCATACTTTACTTATGCTAATATTGATTTCGGTATTGTAGGCACTTTAGTTGAAAAGATATCCGGTGAAAGATTTGATATTTATTGCAAAAACCATATCCTGCAGCCATTGAATATGTCTGCAAGCTATAACATTCAGGATCTGCCTAATATTAATAATGTTGCAGTTTTATACCGCAAATCCGGCAGCACCTGGACTCCCCAAGTGGATAACTATAATGGAGTAAAGCCGACACCAAGAAATCTTTCGGGATATGTGATTGGTTCTAACGGTTTACTATTTGCCCCGCAGGGTGGTCTGCGTGTCAGTTCTTATGATTTATCTAAAATAATGTCTGTATTAATGCATAACGGCGTATGGAATAATGTAAGAATACTCAACGATACAACCGTAAACAAAATGCTGGCAAGTTCATGGGTTTACAACGGCAGCAACGGAGATAACTATGCCGGAATATTTAATGCATACGGATTAGGCTGTCATAGGACTGTTAATTTGCTTCCGGGACAAGTTTTATTTGGACATCCGGGTGAAGCATACGGACTTATCAGCGATATGTATTTTTCTAAAGACAGCTTGTACGGAATTGTATTTATTACTAACGGAGGTGTCTGGGGCAACGGCAATTACAGCGGCTGGTATAATATTGAAGAAGATGTTTATAAGGCTGCATTCAGCGAACTGACGGAATTGACAACAACTTCAGTTGGACAGAGTTCTGTTACTACACCTGATAATTTTTTAATTGAGCAAAATTACCCTAATCCGTTTAACCCAAGTACCGTTATAAGTTATCAACTGCCATCTAAGAGTGACACAAAAGTGATAGTATATGATATGCTTGGACGTGAAGTGGCCGCTTTAGTAAATAAAGTTCAGAATGCAGGGCAATATCAGGTAACGTTTAATGCGCCAAAACTTTCCAGCGGCATTTATATCTGCAGGGTTAAAGCAGGAGAATTTAATAAATCCATAAAGATGCTGCTGCTTAAGTAGTGGAAAGCTTATTTAGTTGGAAAGTTATAAAGTTTTTAAAGTTATAAGGTTTGTAAAGTTGAAAGTTGGGGAGTTTTTAAAGTTGAAGGTTTTTAAAGTCATAAAGTTAAAGGTACTGCGTTAATTGTATAGGCTTATATAATGGTTGGTTTAGATGTAAAACACCGGAAGGAA
>JAUZPC010000390.1 GCA_030706105.1 Bacteroidota bacterium
AAGCTTCTGCCATTGAGGCTCTGCATCATCAAGATTGAGGCTATAAAAACTATTAGAAGAAATTTTTTCTTCATCGCCGCCAACAGCATATAAAGTATTCCCTATATGGGTAAGCGCTATGTTTGTTAAGGCTATTGGCAGATTGGGCAACGCCTCTATATCCACTGTATCTTTTTGGTTATTCCATCTTAATAAATGGCATCTGTTTGAGATACCGTTTTCATTTTCGCCACCAACATATGCAATTCCTCTATCCGTTGAAGTACTGCCGCAATAGGCAATTGGCTCCGGCAATTTGTTTATTACTTTTTTATTCCAAAGAAAATTTACCCCATCTTTTTGTAATACATGAATCTCGTCGGAGTAATATTTCTTTCCCCCTTCCCAAGGCAATCCATGAGGAAAATTAGCGCCGCCTGCCACAATCAAAACATTGTTGCTAACGCCATTAATAACACCGGCAAAACCTAATGACTTTGACTGTCCTCTTGATGGCGGTAATGCAGCACCAAATTTCCATTTGACGGAAGGGCTTATTTTTTGGGCAGAGGCAGCCAATGTAGATAACATAATTATTAAAAAAGTTATTCGCCTTATCATTATACTTTAAGCTTTACGCCGGGTGACTTTTGAGAGCAAAAGCTATTAAAATTAATTTGTTCCACATCTTTTTTAAATAGTTCAAATTGCTGGTCATTCATATTTTTTACAGGGAGGCGAAATTCGCCGCAGTCCATCCCTATCATTTTCATGTAGGCTTTACCGGTAGCAATACCACCATATTTTCCGAGCAGCGATATCATATCAATAGACTGCTGCTGCAATGCCTGCGCATTATCAAAATCGCCATTATTAAATGCATCTATCAGGCTGTAGTACAAAGGCGCAGCATAGTTGAATGTGCTCCCTACGGCTCCTTTAGCGCCAACAGCTAATGCAGAAAGCATGCTTTCATCCCGCCCCCAAAGTAAATCATACTTTGCGTTTTGAAAATGCAGGCAGGACAGAAAATCCATAAAATCCTCGTGAGTATACTTAATGCCGGCAAAGTTTGGAATCTTTCCTTCAATGCTTTTTAAAAGTTGTATCATTGGAAAACCAACGCCGTTTAAAACAGGAATGTGATAATAATAAAATGGCATGCCCCGCACTTCATCTGCGATAGCTTTACAACACGCTGCAAGCGTTTCCACATCTGCAGGCTTAAAATAAAACGGGGCAGTAAATGAAACTGCGTATAAGCCTTCCTGTTGGGCATACTTTGATAATGCAATACAGTCAGCAATGCATGTGCCCCCAACGAGTGCCATCACTTTAAATTCAGGATCACCTTTTGTACAATCCGCCCAGGCTTTTATAACTTCTTTCTTTTCTTGTATACTGAGCGATGCTCCCTCCCCTGTGGAGCCGCAAATAAATGCGCCGGAAACATTATTGGCTGCAAGCATTTCATAATATGAGGGTATCACTGATGTGTTCAGTGTGCCATCATTTTTCATAGGAGTAAATGGTGCGGCAATTAAGCCTTGTAAATGTTGAATATTCATTTTTTTTAAATATAGTTTACTAAAAGCCGGGAACAAGAATATCCCCGACGCAATTTATGTTTGCTTATGAGAAAAACTTTAATTAATATCCATTCGTTTGAGTATATAGGGGGTCAAGATTTAACATCTGAACAGAAATAGGCAACTCGAGCGTGGGCCCTTTAGCGGAATTAACCGTGGCTTCTGATAGATAAATTGGGTTTACATAATTATATACCCACTGATCGCCGGATCGTCTTAATGCCCACCAACGCTTACCTTCACCAATTTCTTCCCGCAACTGTTCTTCTAAGGTGGCTCTGATATTACCATCCACATTGCCATTTACATAAGGTGTATATGTTGGGCCGTATGCTCTCGAACGTAAACTATCAATTTCCGGTGAAGGGTCTTGTCCTAGTTTGGACTTAGCTTCTGCCATTAGCAACAAAACATCAGCATAACGATAAATTGGAAAATCATTTGTGTAAACCTGGCTGGTGCCGGATGCAGTGCCAATCCATTTGTTCAGCAACACACCTCTTACGGCATAAGGAGCCGAAGTACTATACATCACTTTAAATGTACCGGCTATCCGTTGGTCCGGAGGTCCACTTGTTAATTTCGTAATCATATCCTGGTTCATTCCCACGCGGTTGGAACCGCCAACATAAGGATACACATAAGACACTACTTTAGTAGGATCACTTGATTGCTCAAAAGTTAGCGTATTTGCTTGTATGGAATTTACCGTAAACTCAGAGAATACAGTATTTTGCGCCTGGCTTAATTCATAGTTTAGTGCAAAAATAATTTCAGGATTATTCGCTTTTTTTGTGGGATCGAAAATGTCGGAATATTTTGGATCCAATCTTAATGTGCCTCCCTGTAAATCTTCTACCTGTTGCAGCGTAGATTGAGCTATCGTTAAATCAGCATTACCTCCTTTCAATAAAGTACCTGTCCAAAGATTTACATCTGCTTTTAAAACTAATGATGCCACAGCATTCCAATAAACACGTTTTCCTGCGGGGAAAGAATAGTTGCCATTAAATAAAGTAAGCGATTGTTCTATATCACTTTTTATCTGGATAAAAACTGAGTCAACCGGTGTACGGGCAACATAAGTTTGAGCGGTACTGCTGATCGTTGGTAAAGTCTTAGTAATTAAAGGAACACTGCCCCATGTTTTAGCCATTGTGTAATAAATGTAGGCACGAATACCATACATCTCGGCTAAATATTGATTTTTAGTAGCGTCCGGTAAAACAGTAGTAGCGGTAAAATATTGAATGGCATTGTTTATTTGGTATATCAGGCTGTAAAAATTTCCCCAGTTACTATAAGGTACATTTAAAGCACTTATATTTTGATCATAAAGCTGTTGATACCCGCCGTCAACAGACTCTGTAAAAAGACCATCAGTCCAAATTTCCGAACGCATCTCTCCAAGGCCAAAAAGCGTGCTGTTGTAAGTTCTGAGTTGGGCATACACGCCGGTATATAATGTAACCAAAGCATTGGGATTAGAAAGATCTGCAGCAGACAATACATCTTGCGGAACTGCTTCTTCTAATTGTTTTTTGCACGAGCCGATACTTATGATCAGTATCAAAACCGGCAGTAGTTTAATCAATGATTTATATGTTTTCATTCTAAATTATTTTATGTTTTATTTTTTAATTTAACGGATTACATCGTAACGTTAACGCCCAAGGTGAGACGTCGTGGCAGCGGGAATTTTCCATTATCAACTCCGCCAGTCTCAGGGAAATTGCCGCTGTATTTGGTGAAATAAGCCAGGTTATTGCCTGTTATAAATAATCGGGCTCCCTTTATCCTGT
>JAUZPC010000391.1 GCA_030706105.1 Bacteroidota bacterium
TAAAATCTGCCCGCTTTTTGTTAAGCATTTGTTCAACCGGTTTATTTACAAAAGTCCAATTCATTGTTTTATCAGTTACAGAAATTGGAAGCGGGATAGCATCAAGAATTTGTTCATACCAGGAAGATTTTTCAATAATTACATTTTTCATTTTAATTACTGCGCAAATTACATTGCCAATCTCATTTTTGTTCTGTGCCTGTTTTCTTAAATACGGACTGCTATACTGAAAATCGCCATCAGCAATTCTATTTGCACCTTCTTGCAATGCGCTTAATGGTTTTGCAATAGAAATCACGATAAAGTATCCCAACCCAATAGATACCACAATACCTGATATAATAAATAACAACAGTAAGGACTTGTCGGATTTTGCTTTAGTATCGGTATTTTTATCTAAAATATCTGCCCGACTAATATTTTCTTTAGATAATTCATCTAAAGCATTTCTTAAATTAGTTAAATATTTCCTTGCAGATCCATCAAGCACTATTAACGCTTCGTCACTTTGGTTATCCAAAATCAGGGGAATGGCTTTATCGCGTTCGGTCTTATATAAGTCCCAATTCTCTTGAAATATTTTACAATATTTTTCTTCAGCAGATGTTAATTTTGTTTGAATATATGATGCAAACGCTTCATCCGCTTTTGCGGCATTGTCTTTAACGCTTGCAATATATTTCTGTTTACCTTCGGGAGTTTTTGCATCATTAGCAGATCTGATATCTCCTCTTGCAGTTAGAATAGAAGACTCTACAGTTGCAAGATTCTCAAAAGCTAATAATCTATTTGAGTATAGATCATCCTGATTATTTGCAATTATTGTTATTCCATTATATCCAATATACCCGATTAATCCTGATATTAAAGCTACTATTAAAAAGCTTATCATCAATTTTACTTTTATTCTCAGATCATTAAACCATTTCATATACTATCTTTCTATAGTGATATAATAATTAATTATTACAGCCACAGCATTTTCACCAAATCTGGCCTTGCTATTCAATAATCGGATAGTCTATACCAAAGTTTAATCTCGCAAATTAAAATTTTTTAAGTAGTTGTTTTATTGATACTTAACGGAAGGGTTTTTGAACTTGTGAAAGAAAGGTAAAATTATGGCATTAAGCAGTGGATAATTTTAACATTAAATGCCTGCAATTTTAAGTGCAGGCATTTATGAAAGTATAATGCTAAATTTTCTATTTATCTTATTGCAATATTGCCATTGGATATAACCGCATTGCTGCCGTTTTTATCAAGCGTAAAGCGTTCTATTAGATTTTGCAAATTATTAGTTAACTGGTTCAAGTCTTCAGCTGCACGTGCAATTTGCTCAGTACCGGCAGCAGATTCGGCAGTTACACTGCTTATTCCTTCAATGTTTCTGCTTATTTGTTCAGCAGTTGAAGACTGCTGTTCACTTGCAGCGGCCACCTGATTTATCATATCAGCAACTTTTGAGTTCACGAGTAAAATTTCTTTGAGCATTTCAGAGACCTGCTCAGTAAGTTCCATACCAGAAATTACGGACTGCTTAGCAACAACCATGGATTTATCAGCTTCTTTAGCTTCATTTTGTATTGATTTAATGGTATCTGCAATTTCTTTTGTAGCTTTAGTAGTTCTTTCAGCAAGTTTTCTAACTTCATCAGCTACAACAGCAAATCCTCTGCCCTGCTCACCTGCTCTGGCAGCTTCAATAGCCGCATTAAGTGCAAGAAGATTAGTCTGGTCAGCAATGTCATCAATTACTTGAGCTATCTCTCCTATTTGATCTGTCTTGCTTGCCAGGGACGAAATAATTTTACCAGTCTCAGCAGTTGCGTTAACAATTTTTTCCATACCTTTTTTAGTTTCGTCAACTTTTTTAACACCTTTTTCAGCACTTTCACTTGCCTTTTGCGAATTATCCGCAGCTATGCTCGCATTTTTTGAAGTTTCAAAAACAGTTTTGGTCATTTCTTCTGCAGCACCGGCAATTTCAGTTGTCTGGGCACTTTGCTCCTGAGCACCGGCTGCCATTTCTTCCGCACTTGAAGAAATCTGAGTAGATGCACTTGCGGTGGCTACGACTGCTCTGGCAACATCAGATAATGCATTGCTAAAAGAGTCTGCTAAACCATTTATATTGGTTTTAATTTTAGAATAGTCTCCCAAATAGTCACCATTCATTCGAACTGTCAGGTCCCCATCGGCCAAGATTCCCAATACTCTTCCGGAATCATTTATTGGCTGCACCATAGACTCAAAAGTAGCATTAAGCCCTGCAACTATTTCTTTATAACTTCCCTGAAATTTATCTGCATTACCTCTTGTAGATAATTCTCCTTTAACAGAAGCATTGCTCAACATCATAACTTCAGAAACTAAGCTGGTAATAGTTTCAGTTACCAGAATCATACTTTTTGAAAGAATATCTTTATCCGATTTAGGAGCTATCTTAATATTTAAATTCCCCTGAGATATTTGAGTAATTGCCTGGATATTAACTTTTGAATTTTCAACAATTGAAGCAAAAGATCTTTCAAGATCTCCAATTTCATCTTTAGAGTTTGCACTTACAGAAATTTCAGTGTCCCCCAAAGCTAACCTGTCTGCTATTAAAGTAATTTTTTTAACAGAATTACCTATCTTACGTCCAAGGGATAAAGCAATAATAATTGAAATTACCAATGCTATTATTAGCCCTATAATTATCGACATCCTAATACTTTGTATAGTTGTTTCGACATCATCAACATATATTCCACTTCCAATTATCCACCCCCAAGGTTCAAAAAGTTTTACATAGGATATTTTTGGACTGGGTTTATCCATCCCGGGTTTAGGCCACATATAATTTACAAAACCCTCTCCCTTTTCTTTACATATATTTACAAATTCCACAAAAAAGAAAACTCCATCAGGGTCTTTAGTATTGCTTAAATCTTTACCGTTAAGAGCAGCGGTAATAGGATGCATAACCATTTTATAGTTCAAATCCTGAATCCAATAATAATCATTATTACTATTTCCATAGCGCATACCTTTAATGACTTCCAAGGCTTTACTGTGTGCATCTTCCTGAGAAAATTCTCCTTTGTTGGCGCGATTATATAGATCCTGCAAAATAGAACAACCCGTTTCAACTATCTTCTTTTCAGTTTCAATTTTATCTTGCTTAATTTGGGCAGCAACCATTGGAAGGAAATAGAAAAGTACCATAGCGGCAAGTATGGATAAAGCAAGAATTGACGAGAAAATTATTTTGGAGGAGATTTTCCAGTCTTTAAATTTTTCAATACTATATTTCATTTTCTATTCCTTTTATTATAATTTTTTAAGTACGGATAGTTGCGTCTTCCGAAAA
>JAUZPC010000392.1 GCA_030706105.1 Bacteroidota bacterium
GAAGTAACTGACTCAAAAGAAGGCAGTACGAAATTACCAGTTTTATTTTTTATTGAAGCATAAGGTAGTCCATTTTTTTCAGCATAAGCCAACTCAACATAACCGATAGCTCCTTCAGTCTGTTTAACTATTCCGGCAACACCTTCATTACCTTTTGCGCCAACGCCTGTAGGCCAGTTAACTGAAGTTCCCTGCCCGACTTTGCTTTTCCAATTGCCGCTTACTTTTGTTAAGTACCCCGTAAAAATATTTGTAGTACCGCTGCCATCTGAACGATGAGCGACGAAGATATCTTTATTTGGTAATTTTTTATCTTTATTTATGGAAGTGATCTTAGAGTCATTCCATTTTTTAATAACCCCCATATAAATATCAGATAGTACTTCAGGAGTTAATTTTAAGCCCTTACCTACGCCCGGCAAGTTATAAGTGATTACAACAGCACCCATAACGGTTGGAATATGAAGTATGCTGGTTTTGTGCTTTGACTTTACTTCACCCATCTGCTGTTCATTCATGAAAGCGTCTGTAGCACCAAAGTCAACTGTACCTTCAATAACCTGTTTAATACCGCCGCCGCTGCCGATTGACTGGTAGTTGAATTCTATTCCCGTTTTCTGATGATACAAATCGAACCATTTTGAATAAATTACATACGGAAATGTTGCACCAGCACCATTAAGTTTAAGCTGGGCGGGAACCAATGATGATAGGATAGCAATTATTCCTACAACCATTAATAATACTTTTTTCATTTTTATCCTTATAAATATTTGTTAAACAAATTAAAAACTGTAACTGAAAGTAGCTCTGGCAACTATGTCTTTAGCCTCTTTGCCGTAAAGATTTTTCTGATAGTTGAACACTTCAATATTAGGTATAATGCTTACATTCTTATCAATTTTGAAATCTACACCTGCTAAGATTAAAGAGGTCTGATCATCTTTAACATCCGAATTTGTGTTAGGATCAATGGTATCAAATCTTCCAAGTAATCTGATTTGCTCAGTTAAAGAAACCCAGGCAAATACTGAAAGACCAAAAGCACTTTTTGATTCATAAGATTTTGAAGTAAGATTCTTATAGCCATTCTGTTGTGATTTTAAGAAGGTTTCAACACCAACTGAGTATTGGTCCTTTTCAGAGTAGTTTAACATTCCGGCAAAAACAAAAGCGCCATTATCAACCATTGAAGAAGTATAGGAATTTTTAATTTTTCCGGATGAAGCAAAATCACCATAAACAGTTATATTAAGGTTTTTAATTGGAGCTAATTGGAATAAACCATAGTACCTTTTGTATTTATTAGTCTCAGGAGCATTTCCGCTGTTGTTACCAATTTTAATCCAATATTTAGCCATGCCGTCTTCGGTAATTTTTCCTTTTAAGTCAACACCAAGGTCACGTGAACCGACAATACCATTTAAATCCATAATAGTTTTTTCAACAGATCTGTAACCCCACAAAGCTTCAGAGACGTCAAATGCAGGTGTAGGAGAAACGCCGAACAACATATCTGAACCCTTGAATATATTTTTCCATTTTAAATAGGCATCTTTAACCATAACGCCAATTTTTCCGCCACTTGTTAATGAATTTGCCGACTGGTCGGCTTCTAAACGGAATCGCGCATCAAAATTTTCTGAAATTGAAAAGTCTGATGTAAAATAGATTCTTCTAAACTGGAATCCGTTGATATCTTTTTTAGTTGTATCTCTCTGCTGAATGTTATAGAAGGCATCACCATACATAAGACCGCTAAATTTTGGACCCGCTTTTTCCTGGCCAAAGGACTGACCTAATAAAACCAGAACCAAAGAAAATAGAAGACTTAATTTTTTCATATTATGTTCTCACTTATTTTGTTATTAATTTTATATAAACACATGCTCTAAAATAGCTGAAGAAGTTGTCCGATAGGTTAAGCGTATGTTAAGGAATGGTTATTGAATAGTTAAGTAAAGGTTACCAAATTGTTAAGAGAAATGAGTTTTTAACCGTGATTCCCGTGTTATTCTTTATTACAATGATCTTAGCAGTATAAGATAATTTTATATAAATATAGCTTATGTAATTTATAGTTTATATATAACGCTTAATCCGTTCCCGTTATAACCAAAGTATGGCTGAATGTGTAAGCCGCTATCAGCTTTGTTTTCATCACCTGATATAAAAGAATGAGAAGATGCGATTTTCCCAAAAGAATAGCCCAGGAATATTGCTAATGGATAATCACTATACCAATGGATACCCTGATTAACCATACTTATTCCAATTAAAGTTGATAAAGTATAAGCAACAGGTTTAATCCATGTTACTTCAGGATAATTATCTGCTATAACAACAAAAGCAGCAATAGACGTAGTTAAGTGTCCCGAAGGAAAAGCATCATAATGCGGGACATGTTTATGATACTTAATTTGGTTTGGAAAGAAGCGCCAGGTCCCGCCATCTTTAGTTGCAGTAAAGGGACTCTCTCTACCTGTAATATGCTTAATCACTTGTACTACTCCACCAGAAGTAAGGACAGCTTCAAAAACCTGGCTTGCAGTGCGGAGCGCCCTATTATCACCGGCAGCAAACCCGTATAACGCAAAAGCAGCTGAAATACCGAATTGAGATTTACCATCACCAATAGAAACAAAAATATCGCTCCAGTTTTTATAAAATATTTTTTTATTATAGAATCTGTCAGAAGCTTCATATGTTTCCTGGTCAGTTGCTATTAATATTGCAGTGGCAGCAGATATTCCTAAAAACAAAGGTATATTTTTTACAGTAATTTCATTTTCGTAAAAACTTGCCAGATCTCCGGGAATGTTAGTAAACATATCATACCATTTAGGCGGTGTGTTTAACATTACAAGGCTATTAAAACCGGAAGAATCCTTTATCCCCTCATTATCTTTTTTTATAGTATTATCTGCCATATATCGGATGCTGTCCAATTCAGAACTTAGGGAGGGATTATCTGATTCTCTTTTCATCGAATCAACAACAGAGGGATTGTTATTAATCTTATCTTGTGCTAATACTGTTTGCAAAAAAAATATTATTACTAAGAAAGAAAATAAATTCTTATTCATCAATTTGACCTCTGGAGTTTATTCAATTATTATGCAAATTAGAAAATCAGACGAAACAAAATCATCGAACTCAAGTGCATAATATAGAAAATAGGAATAACATTCCATGATTAATAGCAGGTATCAGTCAGCAGTCATCAGTCAACAGTCAACATTGTCTTGTCCGTAATTATATTTACACTAAGAGAAACAAAAAATAAGTAAACGGCGGAAAGAAAATATAGTTTCCTCTTTTTTCTAGCCCTGCATAACGGC
>JAUZPC010000393.1 GCA_030706105.1 Bacteroidota bacterium
ACATCGTTATTTTTTTTCTCCAAAGCAATAATTACTTCTTTTGCCTGTGTGTCATCTATAAGACGGCTGATATCTTTAACAGTGCCCAGTACTTTTACCCCTTTATAACTTTTACCTACATTTGTCTCTTTCATTGCCGCATAACCAACTGCGTCAAATCCATAATACCTATATTTTAGAAGATCTCTGTGCACTTCGTGAGAAACCGGATTGTAGCCTACTATAATGGCACTCCTTCTGCCTATGCCCTTTAATAATAAGCCCCTTTGAAAACTTCGGATAAATAACCTCCCAACTCCCGTAAATATTAATAGTGTAAGCCAATATATAAATATCAATATTCTGTTATTTGTCCCTACATTATTTCCTTCAGAATAATCGGACATAAAAATGAGGAAAAAAAGTATAAAGACACCTACAAATGAAGCTTTAAAAAGTACAGAAAGCTCGTCCAGCCTTGATGAAGCAAACCAAGTACGATACATTCCGACAAAAGTAAACATAATCAGCCAGTAGAAATAAACGACTAACATTGCAGGCAGTATTTCAGGTATAGATGAAATACTAAACCAGCCGGAATGCAGGCGGATAATACTATAGACCAGAAAAGCGGAATTTATTGTAATAAAATCTGTAGTAACGACTAAGATTTTTTCAAGTTTCTTATTCAATTGCTGCCAATAATATTTAAAATTTATATGATGGGTAAATATAAAAAATAAATACCGGCTAAAAAAGATAAAAGAGAGTCAGACCAGTTCCCTTTATAACCAATCTAAGATAGATAATACTTTGAGATCAAAATTTCATTTTTATGGTTATACGCCCACTCGGCTCCCATTAGTCCCTTGGCTATGGGGAACAGGAAGGACCAGGCTCTTCCCATTCCCCATAGCCGGAAGCGAATTAAGGAGGTGGGAGAAATTTGGCTTCTCTTACTAATAAATTATTTCGCAATGACCTATACTTGTTCTTTTACCATATAAACAAGCAATAACCCATTCATGTAAATATTAAAAGTATTTGTTTTTTACTTTTTTATCTTTATTTATATTGTCAAATTATATTATTATAATTGATTAAATTATTAATTCAAAATATGGAGCTAATTATATGAGGAAATATTTTCTTTTATTTTTTACTTTTCTTTTAGCGCACTCCTTATTTGCCCAAGATGAAGCACGCCTGCTTAGGTTCCCGGCTATTTATAATAATCAAATAGTTTTTGGCTATGGCGGTGATCTTTATACAGTGCAATCAACTGGAGGAGTTGCAAGAAAATTAACAAACCATGTGGGTTACGAAATGTTTCCCCGTTTTTCTCCCGATGGAAAATCAATTGCTTTCACAGGGCAATATGATGGTAATACCGAAGTGTATTTAATGCCTTCTGAAGGTGGGGTTCCTAAACGCCTTACTTATACTGCAACTTTAGACAGGGATGATGTGTCGGACAGAATGGGACCCAATAATATCGTAATGGGCTGGAAAGGAAACGATTCTATTATTTTTCGTTCTCGCATGATTGAGCCAAATGATTTTATCGGCCAATTGTTTCTGGTTTCTGCAAATGGCTCCATGGCAAATCAGTTACCATTACCACGCGGCGGCTTCTGTTCTTATTCCCCTGACTTTTCAAAGCTTGCTTATAATAGGGTTTTTAGAGAATTCAGGACTTGGAAAAGATATCGCGGCGGACAAGCAGATGATATTTGGATTTATGATTTTAAGACAAAACAAACTGAAAACATAACAAACAACCCCGCACAAGATATTTGTCCAATGTGGTATAAAGATAAAATATATTTCATCTCAGACAGAGATGGACATTTGAATCTTTTTGCTTATAGTTTAACTACTAAAGAGACAAAACAGTTGACAAATTTTGATTACTATGATGTCAAGTTCCCTTCTCTTGGCAACAACGCTATAGTATTTGAAAATGGCGGCTATATTTATAAATATGATATAAATACTGATAAGTATGATAAAGTTACAATTTATTTAAATGAAGACCTTGCTGCCGGAAGAGGCGGATTAACGGATGTAAGTAAAAATGTAAGTAATTTTGAGATTTCCCCGGATGGAAACAGGGCTTTATTTGGTGCCCGCGGGGATATCTTTACAGTACCCGTAAAAAATGGCAACACAAGAAATTTAACAAACACCAGCGGTGTTCACGAGCGTTCCGGCAAGTTTTCCCCTGATGGTAAATACGTTGCCTATATCTCTGATGCTTCAGGTGAAGATGAAATTTATATAGAAAACCAGATGGGAAAGGGAAAACCTATTCAGTTGACATCTGACAATGGATCCTACAAATTTCAAGTAATGTGGTCTCCTGACAGCAAAAAAATTGCTTTCTCAGACAGAGAACAAAAATTATACTTTGTTGATGTTGACAGTAAAAAAGTGACTCAGGTAGCTAAAAGTGATATAATTGAAATGAACGATTACACTTGGTCACCCGACAGTAAATGGATTGCATATTCATTACCTCAGATAGAAGGGATGACAAAAATCTTTCTTTATTCTTTAGAAAAAAAGGAAAGTTACCCTGTTACTGACAATTGGTATGCATCATATGCACCCGTTTTTAGCTCTGACGGTAAATATCTTTATTTTGTATCTGACCGTACTTTTTCTCCTCGATATGGCGAGACTGAATGGAACCATATTTATTTAGATATGTCAAAATTGTATATGCTTACATTAGCAAAAGATACAAAGTCTCCGTTTGAACCTAAAAGTGATGAAGTCACTGTGAAGGAAGAAAAGAAACCTTCTGACGATAAGAAAGATAAAAAGGATACACAAGTTTCAGTAAGCGTTGATATTGAAAATATTAACAACAGAATACTTGAACTCCCTGCACCTGCCGGAAATTATTTTCATATTACATCCGTCGGAGATAAAATATATTATCAAAAGAATACTTCATCTGACCCGAAAGTAAAACTATTTCTCTTTGAATTAGACAAGAAGAAAGAAGTTGAACTGGGTGAAGCAAATGGTTATGAAATTTCAGCCGATCAGAAAAAAATTCTGGTTGCTGTTACAGGTGCTTATGCAATTTTAGATCTTCCTAACGCAAAAATCGATATTAAAGAACGCTTAGATTTATCCGGACTAAAAGTAAACCTTGACCGCAAAGCCGAGTGGAATCAAATCTTTAATGAATGCTGGCGCCAAATGAGAGATTTCTTTTATGCACCTAATATGCATGGCCTTAATTGGGTAAAAATAAAAGAAAAATATCAGCCGCTTGTAAAGTATGTAAACAACCGGGCTGATCTAACCTATATTATAGGTGAAATGAT
>JAUZPC010000394.1 GCA_030706105.1 Bacteroidota bacterium
CCGTGAAAATAATCAAACTGGAAAAAGCTATACTTAAAATTTAAAAATAAATAATCAAATGGAGGGGCGGAAGCATCAATGATTGTCCCCATTATGCCATTTCCAATTTTCATTCTCTGATGGCTAATTCCAAATCTGATGAAATCAAAATCTAAGTATGCATATCCTTCAGATTCGTCAAAAAATGTTTCAGTGGATTTTTCATTTAGTTTGAAATTGTATCTCAAATTTTCTTTAACCTGAATTACTTCCTTACTTCCAAAAAGCCTGCCATTGGTACCCTGCACTCCAAAATAGAAATTATTAAATAACGATCCCCTTAATGTGCCTCCAATTGTACCCAAACTTGCAGAATTTGTTTGCAATGAGTTGGCATTATCAAGTTTATTAATAAAAACATTTTCACTTTTACCCAATAAATTTATAAACACACTAAACTTTGAGGGTTCAACTGCATAAAATAAGTACTTCTCTTTATCCGAAGCAACATTTGTTGCTCCATTTAAGAAAGATTGATAATTTGTAGTAGTCTTATTTATTTCGTATTCAAACTCTGAGAATAGATCTTTGAGAATAGCTTGATCAGTTTTATCCAATTCCTTTTCTTTAATTTTAATTTCTTTTAAATATTTGGATGCATCATTTCTTGTTATTGGAATCTGAAACGAATTATAATCAGATAAAAGCTGTAAATTCGACATTCGTTCTAAAAAAGAATATAAATTCACATGTTCAATTGGAACCATCTCTTGTGAATATATATTTACTAACAAAAAACAAAAAACCATAAAAGATATTTTTTTAATCATCTTACTTGTTGCCATTCCTTCGAAATAGATTTATTATTTACTAAAACTGAAATTCCATTTTTTACCCAATTCAATGTCACATTTAAGTATCCGTATTTTCTAAATCTTCTTGGAGATTCATATACACAAATTTTAAATGTATATAATATTTTACTTCCTGCATTTTTAATTCGTCTAAACAGATCAAAATCTTCACCAGCGGCAAGAGTGACATTATATCCGCCGACTTTGTCAAAGATTTCTTTCCTAATTACCTGACATTCTCCTCTCCCCATTCCAACACCAAGAATATTTAACAATCTAAAATAATTATTATATATAAAATGAAAAATGACATCAGAGAGAATCTGTTCCTGAGGGAAAATACTAACTTTACAGGTAAAAGCATCAAAAACGCTTTCATAGAAAATATCCTCTAAAAAATGAAAAAATTTATCATTTTTTAAGGGTAAAAGAATATCGGCATTAATAAATACTAAGATTTCACCTGTCGCAACGGATGCGCCAGAATTGCGTCCTCTCGCTATATTTTGTGGCTCTGATTTTTTCGCTAAAATTACCTTATCAGCTAAATTAGTCGCATATTCAATAGTTTTATCTGTACTTCCGCCATCGGAAATAATAATTTCATAATTATATAATTTCCTTTTTTCTTCACAACCAATTTGTTCAAGCAGTTGTAAGAGTAATTTTTCTTCATTTAAAGTAGGAATTATTATACTGTATTTCATAGAATATTAATAGCAAAATCCGTAAATAATTGTTTTGTTTGTAAATTTTATTCCGGGTAGCGGAAAATGAAAATATGTAAAAGTATTTTTAATAAACTGCCAAAATTTTCCATATAACGGGATCTGTTCAGCATCTATATCGAAAGAAATATATCCATTTGTAATTTCGTTAGATTTACCAATATTTTTATTTGGTGCAACCCCAATAGAGAGCATCAAAATTGAGGGCCAATATTTAGAAACACTCTCTGGCATTATTTCTTTTATTCTTAATCCCAGCCAATATTTTTGTCCGGCATAGTCCTTTACAAAGTTAGTGGAAGAGACGTTCTTATAATTGCTGGAAGGATAATAACTAATTTTCGGTTGAAAATTTTTAAGATATGGAAAATAATATTGTCCAATTGCGAAACATGAGCCAAGAAGTGATGATAATATATTTTTATTGCTGAACCCATTCTGTGTATAGAAGCCATTCATGAGTTCAAAATAGCCGGCGTATATAACTGATAATAGAGAACCGTAAACTACAGCAGATTCATAATTCATTTTAGTATTCTCAAAACCTGCAGTAAAAAAATGTGAGGTCAAATTAGAAGAAAAGAAGTATCCGAGGTTACTAATTTCTATACATTTGCTTGTGCCAAAGTTGGATATAAATTTGTTATTTACATTTTTCCATGCAGTATTTTTAATATATTGATGTATGCTAATTCCTGCTACGGCAAATATGCCGCCCATTATTGTCAAATTTGTTATATCGCAATCATTAGATTTAGTTAAACTATCACAATTATAAATTTCAAAATTATATAATTTAGAATAATTCAGATTGCTCTTTAATAAGGAATCGCTATTAAAATCAAGGCGATTACCAAGAGAATCTGAATTATTCTGATCAAGACTGTAAATATATATATAATTAAACAATAATATAAGAATAATATGTTTAATCATTAAGATATAATTAAATAGATTTAACTTCTGGTTTCATTTGAGGAAATAATATAACATCTCTAATAGAAACTTGACTAGTCAAAAGCATTACAAGTCTATCAATCCCAATTCCAAGTCCTGCGGTTGGAGGCATACCATATTCGAGGGCCCTAATAAAGTCATCATCTATTTGATGAGCTTCATCATCACCTTCTTCACGCATTTTTGCTTGTCCTTCAAATCTTTCTTTCTGATCAATAGGGTCGTTTAATTCAGAAAAGGCATTACAAATTTCTTTGCCAGCAACAAATCCTTCAAATCTTTCAACCAGTCCATCTTTACTTCTATGTTTTTTAGCCAGAGGAGAAAGCTCAAGAGGATAATCTACCACAAAAGTAGGCTGTATTAATTCAGGCTCAACCGCTGCAGAAAATATTTCATCAATAAATTTAGCTTTTCCTTCTATTTTACTTATATTAATGCCCAATTCAATAGCTTTGGCCTTTAAATCGTCCAAAGTGGCTTCCAGGATATCCAAACCGGTCTTTTCTTTAATCGATTCAACCATCGAAACCCTGTTCCAAGGCGGATTAAATGAAATAGGAGTTCCGTTGAAATCAAATTCTGTTTTGCCAAAAACCTCTTGACCAATTTGAGCTACCATATTTTCAACAAATTTCATCATCCATTCATAATCTTTATAGGGGACATACAATTCAAGCATTGTAAATTCCGGATTATGCGTTCTATCCATTCCTTCATTTCTAAAATCTTTGGATATTTCGTAAACGCCATTAAAACCGCCGACAATTAGTCTTTTAAGATATAA
>JAUZPC010000395.1 GCA_030706105.1 Bacteroidota bacterium
CCACCCTCTTTTTTCCACAAAGGGAAGCTCATATGCCGAAGTAATTTGATATTGTCTGCATATTATTTTGACATTTTTATGTAATTAACATATCATCCTGCAATCCCTTTATAGTTACATATATCCTGCCATTTTGTCAAAGGCAGCCAATATGGCAGCCCCTATTGTCAGAATGACAAACATCCATAGCAACAAACATTAACAAATCACTTATTACAGAGTAATTTTACGTTTCTTATTTTGGCATGCTGATTGCAACGTTTTAATATGCAAATATAATAGCCCCATATTTATTTCAGCCATACGATTGTCATACTTGAGACATTATGCATCCTCCAGTCCGTTTGATCCTTATTAAGGTTTCTGTTCCTTTGAATAAATAATATAATTCTTTATTCAGGTTACCTGTATATAATATTATCATCTTTTAAGGAGACCCAATGATTGTTGAAATGTGCAATGTCTCATTCGGATATAAGAGGCATTACAAGACAATAAGCAATATTTCACTGTCGGTTGAAAAGGGCTCCATATATGGCTTTATCGGTTCTAATGGTGCTGGAAAAACAACTACAATAAAATTATTGCTTGGCCTGTTAAAACCCGACCAGGGTACGATAAAACTATTTTCGAAAGATTTTGCAAATGACTATATAAATATTTACAAGAAAGTCGGAGCACTAATTGGAAAGCCTTCCTTATACGAGCGCTTATCCGGAAGAGATAATCTAAAAATTCAGCAGTTGATAAGAAATCTACCTTCAAAAAAAATAGATGAGGTCTTGCAAATTGTTAATCTTGAAAATGCTGCAGACTCCATTGTAAAAGAATATTCTACAGGAATGAAGCAAAGACTCGGAATTGCAATCGCACTCATGTCGGATCCTGAGCTGATTGTGCTTGATGAGCCCACTAATGCTTTGGACCCAAATGGAATTGTAGAAATACGAGAAACAATTCTTAGACTAAATAAAGTCTTTAATAAGACAATTTTCCTTTCAAGCCACCTTCTAAGTGAAGTTGAAAAGCTAGTCACTCATCTTGCCATAATAGAAAGCGGTTCTTTGAAATTTCAGGGAAGCATTACTAAACTGCAGAATCTGAAATCTAAAAAATTAAATGTGATAATCGAAACAAGGGATAATGATCGTTCAGCTAGTGTACTTTCATCTTATTCTGTGGCAAGAGAGGATGATAAATTAACATTATCCGTTACTTCAAAAGAAGAGATCGGTGATGTTATCCGGCTTTTAACTGATAATGGAATAACTATTTATCAGGCTTATATAAAAAAAGAAAATCTTGAAGATCTTTTCTTCGACATCACACAGGAAGGAGCATATGTTAAATAGTATTAATCTTTATTTTAATTGCATTAAGGCTGAATTCTTAAAAATAAAAAACAGCAAAATCATTTGGGTTTCCCTTTTGGGTCCATTAGTTATTATCGCCCTTCAATTCTCAAGACAACTTTATTATGCTGCCATGTACATTCCAAAACCGGGAATCAACCCCTGGATAGGATATTTTTCAAGCAGTTGGCAGGCCATCTCATTTTTGCTTTTGCCATTCTACCTGATTCTCATAAGTAACTTTATTGTTTACGAAGAGCATAAGTCCGATACATGGAAGGATATATTTATACTACCCATTAATACCAAGTATATATTTATAAGCAAGTTTACAGTTGTACTTATTCTCTTTACATTGACGCTTATTTACTTTAATTTTCTGCAGATCTTTAGCGGGCTAATCCTGGGATACATTAAAAAAGAATTCCTTTTGATGAGCTATTCGCCCGATTATAAGCAATCGTCAACTTTTATGCTAAAGATATTTTTGTCCTCACTTAGTATCGTTTCACTACAGTTCTGGCTAAGTTTAAGGAATAAAAATTATATTGTTCCTATAAGCATCGGAATTATGGGAATAGTTTTCGGGATTATGATATTTCAATGGAAATATAGCTACTATATTCCATTTACATATCCAACGCTAACTACCTATAAATACTTCCAAATAATGAAATTAAATTCTGCAGATTATGGCCTCTTGTACAAACATGAGCTAATGAGTTTGGTTTACCTCATCGTTTTCACAATATTTGGATATTGGGATTACAAGAAACTGAAAAGTGAGTAATTTCCTATCTACGCCACTAAAAAAATATAATAATAATTTAAGGCCAAGATCTTTTTTACTATCACACCAAAGATTTATACATATATACCTGCTAAAGAGAATCAATTGGATTAATATTATATGGTATTTAATAAGAAATACCATAACAATACCTATTCGGGCAAACCAATAGTAAAAGCGAATACATTTTTCAAATAAAAGGGAAAAAGATCTAATGAAAAGAATAATTTTTGCTTTGTTAGTTTTTAGCCTAGTTAAAGGCGTGCAGGCTCAATCACCTGACAATATTAATAAGCCAATCAATGTTGTTGAGTATGGAGCCAGGGCAGATGGCAAAACGGATGATACTGATGCATTTCAAAAAGCACTTGATGCAGCAAGTGCAAAGGGAGAAGCAGTATTAATTCCCTGCGGAACGTATCTAATTGCCGGCTCTTTAACTATCCCGCAAGGTGTTACACTTCAGGGAAACTGGCAAGCTCCACATAATACTGCTCTTGGTAAAGGGAGTGTATTATTTGCAACTGGTTCAGCTGGTAATGAGAATGGAACTCCATTAATTAACATGACACAAAATAGTTGCTTGAAAGGGGTAACTATTTTTTATCCTGATCAGGACATTAATAATGTAAAACCATATCCTTGGACAATTCAGGGAAGAGGAACCAACTGCAGTATAATAGATGTAACCCTGGCTAATCCATATAAAGCGATTGACTTTGGAACATATTCAAATGAATTACATTTTATTCGCAATGTATATGGCCAGCCACTTAAGATTGGAATTTTTGTTGACAATTGTACCGATATTGGCAGGATTGAAAACGTGCATTTTAATCCTAATGCCTGGAGTGTCTGCGGCTATAAAAACGCACCAAGACCACCAAGTGTGGAATGGGATAAGTTTGTTAAATACTTAACAGAAAACTTTGAGGGATTTATCTTTGCAAGAACTGACTGGGAGTATGTAAGTAATTGTTTTGTTATCTTTCCAAAAATTGGTTGGCATTTCATCCGTGGAGAAAAAAGATTTGGAAATGTTTTAATCACACAATCAGGTGCCGATATGACAGATACAGGTGTACAAGTAGATGGCTCACAGAAACATGCTGGTCTTGAATTTAACAACTGCCAGTTTATGGGAACAGTTGTTATA
>JAUZPC010000396.1 GCA_030706105.1 Bacteroidota bacterium
ATACCACCGCTTGAAGTGCATGCACCCATTGCAATACACCATTTTGGCTCCGGCATTTGGTCCCATATTTTTTTAACTACCCAAGCCATTTTATTCGTCACTGTACCGGCAACAATCATTAAATCACACTGGCGTGGAGTAAACCTCATAACTTCAGAGCCGAATCTTGCAATATCGAATTTAGGATCACCGGCTGCCATCATTTCAATAGCGCAGCAAGAAATTCCCATCGGCATAGGCCACACTGAATATTCTCTGGACCAGGCAACTAATGCATCCACAGTTGTAGCAAAAAAACTATTTTCGCCTAAAGAAGCTTCTAGTCCCATTTGAAACCACCTTTCTTGTAGACATATAAATATCCCAATTCAAGAACAACTAAAAATATCAGCATAGATATGAAAACACTTATTCCATATTGATTATACAATTTTTTAAATTGAACTGCCCACGGGTAAACAAAAACCACTTCCAGATCAAATATTATAAAAAACATGGCTACCAGATAATACTTAACTGATACTCTTTCTTTTGTTGTACCTACCGGCTTCATACCACTTTCGTATGTGGAAAGTTTTTCTTTATTAGGACTTTGAGGGCCAAATAATGTAGAAGAATATACTACTAATCCTGCAAATCCTGCTGCTGCTGCAATAACTAATAAAATTGGGATATAATTTATTATCATTTATTTTACTTATTATCTGTTTTGTAATTAGAGATTTAAACTATTCAAAAATAAATCTATTGTCAATTGCGATAATTAGAATCCGGTTGTGCCAGAAAACTAAAAATTTCAATATTATATTTAATATTTTAATTTGTTATTTTAAATGACAGAACTTGTATTTTTTCCATTTTTAAGAATATATGCGTTTTTCATCAATAAATATTAAATTCTTAAGCTTTACAATTACTGCCCTATCAATTATTATACTTTATGGGTGTGAAAGGTTAACAATTCCGGTAAATGATAATAATTTAATACCTCCGGCTGTTCCTTCAGGTTTATCTTTATATTATGCAAGTGACGGAGTTGTTATTTTGCACTGGTTTGAGAATAAAGACCCGGACATTTTAGGCTATAATATTTACCGAAGAATCAATAAAACTAATTTTGAACTAATTTCATTTACTGCCAATAATTATTTTTATGATGATTCATTAGGCTATAGTGAAAATTACTACTACAAGATTTCTGCTGTAAACACTTCAAAAATGGAAAGCTATCCAACTGACTCTGTATTAGCTCAACCCATTAACAGATATAAACCGGCACAGCCAAGATATTTATCAATTAATGCAAGAAATTGGCAGGGCAACCTATCTGTTTACCTAAGGTGGCAGCCAAATTACGAATACGATATTAAACAATACAATATTTACAGAGGAATGACAGCAGATTTTACTGTGTCCGGTTCTTCATTCGTCGGCTCTACCGGCAATTTTTTCTTTGAAGATAAAACTCCACTTCAAATTGGAATAACATATTTTTATAAGATTACTGCAGTTGATAAAGGAGATTTAATAAGCACGCCTTCTGAACCTGTTAATGACATTATATACCCAATTGCCGGTATGCTTTCACCTGCTAATGGCTCACAAATTGATTACCTTCCCGTTTTTAAAATTAAAACACTGCCTTATCCGGCAGTGTACAAGATTATTGTTCAGAGCAATGAGTATTCAGGTGAGATTTGGAGTCAGACCATTCAATCTGATTTACTTAATGATACTTTAAGCGTTGATTTCTATTATTATGGCTTAGATTACGGTACAAGTTATTATTGGAGGGTGCTTACATATTCACCGAACGGTTCGGAAGTAAATAGTATTTCAAACTTTTATTCCTTTATTCTTAAACCGCAAAACGGATATTGACGGATTGCTCTTTATATTACTATTTATTATTTTAATCTTTTATAAATCAAGCAGAAAACAAATTTGAAAAAGCTCTGTCTATTATTAATTCTTTTACTTTCTATCCCTGCTGTTTATGCACAAATAACTGCAGATAGTCTGGAATTAATACACACAGACAATGATATCAGTTTTCTTTCCAACAGATTTGAAAAGCAGCTTAATACTTACTCCCTTAATTCTATTCTAAATTATAATTATAACAGGATTTTTGCAATAAATGTGTACGAAAATTATAAATCAAATTTAATTAAACAGTCTGAAAAAAATATACGTGACGAACATTTCTTTAGTATCGAAGGTTCGTATCCGGTAAATGAGTTTATTAGAATAGGGCTAAGAGCAAACAATAATATTCTCTCTGATAATAGAAAAATTGCAATAAACAGCTCAACAATAACAGACGGCATTCTTTTTATCGGCATAGAACCTATAAAGAAGCTCCAGCTAATCCCATTCGCGGGTTTGATTAACAATAAGCAAATCGGGAAAAGCGATAACGGAATAGTTTTTGGCTTTGAAGGAAATTCTGATAATTTTTCATCTGCTGATTTTTTAATGAATGCAAATCTAAAATATAGGAATGAAAATATCCTCCCCAGACATAATATAATTTCAAACTTTTCTTTGCTTTTTAGAAACCAATTTACACCTGATATTTCAAATGAAGTTATGGCAAAATATTCACAGAATAAAAAAGACTTCTATTATGATGCCGATTCACTAACTTCAGTTTATTTTGATATAAAAGAGAACCTTCAAAGCAGAACAGAAACCGATTATCTAATTCAGGACAGACTCCGTTATAATAAGTTTTTGTCAATGTTTGACATGGAATTAATTGGCAAATATTACTACAGGGATATTGATAGAGACACCAGATATAAACTTATTCAGCAGGCAAACTCCTCTTTGTTTGATACCAAGATAAATGAATTAAATCTTAATTTTGAAGGTAGTTTAGCATATGCATCCGAGAAGTTTAATTCAAATTTGAGAATAATATATGGTGAACGGGATGAAAAGAATTTAACAAAAAACATTAATTCAGTAAATGAAAATCTATATCAGGAACGTTCAAAACTGGAAAGCGGTAAAAACAATACCGGTATCAAAACAAGCGTGGCTCTGACAGGCGATTTATTATTTTCGGCAAGCGACAGACTAAGTTTTTCTTTATTCCAAAACAAATTAGTTTATAATACTCCAAGCACTGATAACTATGATGACAGAGACGAATTGTTATCAATGGCTAAATTGAAATATATAACAAAACTTAACCCCTATTTTGAAGCATTTGCTGCAATTGAAGGTACATTTAACCATATTATTTATATATATTCACAGAAAAGCTCCAACAACAATATTAACAG
>JAUZPC010000397.1 GCA_030706105.1 Bacteroidota bacterium
AGAAAAGCAAGGGTTTGACTCTAAACTTGTAAACAGTGTTTCAAAAACTGAGCTGCTAAACTATTTTGCAAATGATTCCCTTAGTTTTGAACCCGGAAGCGACTGGAGCTACAGCAATTCAGGGTTTAGTTTGGTTGCTGCGATTGTTGAAAAAATAAGCGGCAAACCTTATGAGGAGTATGTTAGGGAAAATATATTTACTCCGCTTAATATGACTAATACTCATTTCCTAAGTGCAAGTGAAGTAATATCAGGAATGGTTAATGGTTATAATGCCCCCGGAGATTCAGTCTTTACAAAAGCGGGTTATTTTAGTCCTTCCTGGATTCTTGGAGCAGGCGACATTGTTTCCAACGTTGAAGATATGTATAAATGGTACAAAGGATTGATGAATAATAAAATAATTAATAATGAACTTAGAGAAAAAGCCTGGACTTCATTTACCCTTTCAAACGGGCTTAAAGCTAATTACGGATATGGATTTGCAATTGGGGAATATAAAGGGACAAAAATAATAAGCCACGGTGGTGCTATTTCCGGCTTCCTTGGTGATGAAGCTTTAATACCGGATAAGGATATTTATGTTGTCGTATTATCCAATCAAATGAGTACCAAAAATCCATTGGAAATTACCAGACCCGGGGCATTGCTTCTGGCAGAAACGCCATATACTGCCCCTGAAAAACTAAAAACAAAAACAGAAGATCTACTTCAATATCAGGGAGTATATGAAATCCACAGGGCAGGCACGCGGCTTGCAAAAAACATTAGTGCAAATAAAATGTATAATTACATCACTGCGTCAAATGACACTCTATTTATCCAGACAAGCGGGAGCTCCAGAAAACCGCTATTTGCGGTAGGCAAAGATAAATTTGCCAATAAAGGTTTGAGCACATTTTACAAATTCAATAAAAGCAGCGGGAAAGTGGTTTCACTTGAAATCTATTCCGAGCCGCTTAACTATGGGCCAAACGAACTGGAGTACCTGACAAAAATACCTCTGCCCCAGAAAAAGACTGCCATCAAAGTCAGTTCTGATATTCTTAAGCAATATGCAGGAAAATATGACTTGGGTGGCGATGCAATTTTTTCTGTGACAATTAAGGATGATAAAATATTTCTATCCAGTCCGGGGGAAACACCGGATGAGTTATTCCCTGAAACGGAAAGTAAATTTTTCTTTGATAACCTGGATGCAACTGTGGAATTTGTAAAAGAAAACAATAAAGTAATTAAAATTATATTGACTCAGTTAAACAAATATGAAGCAAAGAAAGTAGAATAGTTTACTAATTTAGACGGAAACCTGATAATTGTGCTTTTAATTAAGTTAATTTGCAAGCAAGGCTTTTATTCATTGTTAATTGTCAGGTTTTACTTTATTTTTAAATATTGAATTTGAATTCTTTAAAAAAATATGGAGTAGAAATGATAAATAAAATAACTGAGTTGCTGGGCAGCGAAGCAGAATCCCTTTTAAATTATAAAGCGAAATTCCCCAAAGAACAATTAAACTTACCAGGTCCTGATTTTGTAGATAGAATATTTGCAATGACCGACAGAAACATAAATGTCTTAAAAAATCTTCAGCGTATATACAGCACAGGCCGTTTAGCCAATACCGGTTATGTATCTATACTCCCTGTTGATCAAGGAATTGAACACTCTGCAGGCGCTTCTTTTGCTCCCAATCCAATTTATTTTGATCCTGAAAACATTATTAAACTTGCTATTGAAGGCGGCTGTAATGCAGTTGCTTCTACTTTAGGCGTTTTAGGAATGACAGCAAGAAAATATGCTCATAAGATTCCTTATATTGTAAAAGTAAACCATAATGAATTATTAACATATCCTGACAAATATGACCAGATTATGTTTGCAGGCGTAGAACAGGCATATGACATGGGTGCTGCGGCTATAGGAGCAACCATTTATTTTGGTTCAGAAGAAAGCAACCGTCAGATTATTGAAGTTAGTGAAGCATTCCAATATGCTCATGAATTAGGTCTTGCTACAATTTTATGGTGCTACTTAAGAAATAACGCTTTCAAAGCTGACAAAGATTATCATGTTTCAGCAGATTTAACCGGCCAGGCAAATCACTTAGGCGTTACAATTCAGGCAGACATTATTAAACAAAAATTACCTGAAAATAACGGTGGATTTAATGCAATTAAATTTGGTAAAACTTCAAAGAAAGTATATACCGATTTAACAACTGATAATCCTATTGATTTAACAAGATATCAGGTAATGAACTGCTATATGGGCCGCGCAGGACTTATCAACAGCGGCGGTGCTTCAGGTGCAAATGACTTTGCAGAAGCAGCAAAGACAGCAGTAATCAATAAACGCGCAGGCGGCATGGGACTTATCTTAGGAAGAAAAGCTTTCCAACGCCCTATGGAAGAAGGCGCAAAATTGGTAAACCTTGTTCAGGACGTTTACTTAACAAAAGAAATTACTATTGCTTAGTTAAAAGTAATTTAAACAAAAAAAGGACAGGCAAAAACCTGTCCTTTTTTATTTTAAACTATAAAACTGTAGTTCACCAAAAGCATTTATTCTTTTTTGCCATAATTATTTGGTTAACAGATAATCTGCAATTTTACCTAAGTCTTTTATGTCAACATTGTTAAAAGGAGGCATTAGGGTATTGGAATATTTTCCTCTGTAAGCTTTAAATTTATCTTTATCCATAAAGGAATTTGGGTTCCTTAAATAGTTAATCAGATTATCCCTTGACCATTCAGTTTTTAATCCTGCTAATGCGGGTCCATTTGGGCCGCCGGAAAGGCCGGCGCCATGGCATCCGGCACAGGCAAATTTATTTATTAATTCTTCAGCAGAAAGATCGCCCTGCTCAGCAGATTTCTGTTGCGACATCATATTTCCGGATGTTTTAGGTTTCGAATCGCTATCATTTTTAAACAGACGCCCTAAAACGAGCAGTAAAAAAAACACAGCAAGAAAACCTGCAAGCCAAATTTGAGTTTTTGTCATTAATTACCTGTAAAAATTATTTAATTTCAAAAGATGCAGAGACAACGGCAGTAATTTCTTTTTCAATAGAAGATAAATCATTTATTCCTGCATCATCAACCTGATTACTGTATTTTGGAGTAATCTGTAAAACACCCATAGTTCCGGATCTAATATCGCCAATTGAACTTCCGGTAGCTTCTGCAATTTTTTTAGCCCTCATCAAAGCATTTTTTGCCGCATCCGCCTGCACTTCCACCTTTATTTCATTCAGTTTAGAGCAGTGAAACTCAGCA
>JAUZPC010000398.1 GCA_030706105.1 Bacteroidota bacterium
CTATTAAATTATTACTCCCCTGTATTTCAATACCGCTGCGACCGATGGTGTCCAAATTGCAATTTCTAATTGTATTATAATCACCTCTAATCCATATGCCGTATAAACCGTTTTCGCCTTGACCTGAATTAGCCGTTGCTCCAAAAACATTAATGCCGTCTATTGTAACATAATTGATACCTGTACTCCACTCAAATACAGCATTTTTACCGGAAAAGGCAGAGCTGCGGCCATAGAATACCGGATTATTGTTTGAATTTTCTGCCTGAATGATAATTGGGAAGTTGGCATTCCCGGACTTGTTGATATTTACATACTGATTATATCCGTTTGCCCCTTTAATTACTTTTATTACTAAACCTGAGTAGTGATAATCCACTTGGCTTAATGCATAATTTATAGTAGCAAAAGGATCACTATATGTGCCGGTATGACCGGCGTCCTGCCCCGTTTCAGCGACATAGAATGTTTGAAGTTGAGGGATATTGTCCGGGGTTTGAGCAATAATTAAAAAAGAAACAGAAAAATACAAAGACACAAAAAGTACAAAGTGTTTCATAATACCTCCACACAATTTGTTGTTTATAATTATTTAGGAGTCCCTTTAAATAGTGTCTTTGTGTATTAATAATTTACTGTATGTAACTATAAAATCTAAGACTATTAACTCAATCATAAAATGCCGGAACTTATAAATCAAAAATTGATATTATTATTTTTGTTAGCTGTGATGCAGAATAAACGAAAGAGGAAGTTGTGAATTTGGATAATTAAACAGGGAAATCGAAGATGTTAAGAATAAAAGTTTTCAATTTTTTACACAGAGGCAATACTCATTAACTGGGATTCAAAGTTAGGATTTGAGATATTAACACATTCAAAATCATTTACTTTTCCCCCGTTATTTAGTAAACAGCATAAAATGGCAAACGCCATGGCTATTCTATGGTCGCCAAAACTCTCAAAGCTATGTTCATTATTAATAGACTTATTCATAATTCTGAATCCGTCAGAATATTCTTGAATGCTAACCCCTAACTTATTAATATTAGTACAGATAGATCTTATTCTATCAGATTCTTTGTACCTAAGTTCCCCGGCATTTCTTATTTCAAAATACCCTTCTGCAAACAGCCCCGCAATTGCTAAGATTGGTATTTCATCAATTATTTGAGGAATATCCTTTTTGTTTATTGCAATATTACGCAAGCGGCTTGATTTAACTTGCATGTCTCCATAAGGCTCATTATTTGCTGAAGTTTCATTTAGAATTTTAATATCAGCCCCCATATTTATCAAGATATCAAGTATCTTTGTGCGTGTAGGATTCAGTGAAACGCTTTTTATTGTTAACGATGAATCTTTGGATAAAAGGGTAAATACTATAAAAAATACTGCAGAAGATATATCTGACGGAATAAAATAATCTTGCGGCTTGGGATAATCTAAGCTTGAAGCATAAATAACTTTCCCTTCAGACGACTGTTCGCAAACTAAATTAAGCATTCTTTCAGTATGGTCCCTTGTATCAAACGGATCAATAATTTCCGATCTTTCTTTGCAGTGCAAGGCGGCTATCAACACAGCACTTTTCACCTGCGCACTTGGCGCATCCAATCTATACTTAACTGAATGTAAATTACTGCTTTTACCAATGGTTAATGGAAGTGAATTATCGGATATTTTAACATTTAGCCCCATTGCATTTAGCGGATCCGCGACTCTTTTCATCGGCCTTTTACTTAAGGATTTATCGCCTGCTAATACAGAATCAAAATCCTGACAGGCTAAAAGTCCGGTCAGAAGACGTGCCGTTGTGCCTGAGTTCCCTGCATCCAATACATTAGCCGGTTTGGAAAAATTTTTATATCCACTCCCTTCAACTTCAAGTATTTTTCCTTTTTTAACAAAGGGAACTCCCATTTCTTTAAAGCACTGCATTGTGGAAATAACGTCTTGAGCATCGGATAAATTTTCAATTCGTGAGGTCCCCTTTGCCATTGAAGAGAATATCAGTGCTCTGTGTGAAATTGACTTGTCCCCCGGTAATTCAAGTTCACCCGCTATCATATTACTTTTTGAAAAGTACTTCTCCATCTATTTCTTGGAAAGGTAATCAGTAAATTCATTTAATTTGTCCGGACTCAGTTCACTTTTCTCATACATGCCCTTTGCGGCCCTTTGCCTTGCCGCTTCATATAATATAATTGCAGCCGACACAGAAACATTTAAACTTTGAATAATACCATGCATGGGTATCATAAAAGTTTTATCTGCTTTCTCTCCTGCTTCTTCAGAAATACCCCTGTGTTCATTCCCCATTACAATAGCACACTTTTCAGTTAAATCTAAATCATATAGATTAACCGGTTCCCCTGCAAGCGTTGAAGCATAAATTTTGAATCCCTGTTTATGCAAATTGGAATAACATTCATCTATGGTTTCATATTTCTCTTTATCAATCCATTTATAAGCGGAAGCTGACGATTTCTTTCCAATTTTAGGAAATTTCTCCTGATTATAGACTAAAGACACATCAGGTATGCCGGCACCTTCGCATGTTCTGAAAATTGCAGAAACATTATGCGGATCATGAATATTTTCCAAAACAAGATGAAGAGAAAACTGCCTTTGAAGTGCAACTTTTTCAATTCTTTCTCTTCTCTTATCAGTAATTATATATTTCACTTATTTATCAAAAATTAGTTTATAAATTGTTTTATTTTTTTCTTTTCTTGCAATGTCAAACTTCATCTTTTCTTTTGAAGTGCGATGCAAATAAAATTCTGTCAGTTCCAGAATCTTATCCAGCGCTTCATCTTCCGTGTGGCTCCAGCACTCACATCCCTTAAGACTTGGTACTTCAGCAGTATAACCATCATCAGTTTTAGTTAAAATTAAATCGAGAATCATTAATTTCCACCTGAAAGGATGTCCACGCCAGAACTTGTTCCAATTCTGGAAGCACCATTTGCAGCCATTAGTTCAGCTTTTTCTCTGGTCTTAACTCCGCCTGATGCTTTTACTCCCAAAGAACCTCCAACCACATAACGCATTAAAGCTATATCCTTATAGTCAGCCCCGGCTGTACTGAACCCGGTTGAAGTTTTAACATAATCGGCTTTAGCAAGTTTTGAGAGCAGGCAGGCTTTTATCTTTTCTTCATCTGTAAGCAAGCAGGTCTCAATAATAACTTTTAGCAAAAAGTCGCCGCCTCGCTCTTTACAACAGGCAATATTCTTAATATCATTAAATACATATGCATAATCCTGATC
>JAUZPC010000399.1 GCA_030706105.1 Bacteroidota bacterium
CAAGATTTTTAGGGACGTTAAAAGCTTGTATAATCGCTTATGCTAAGGGGAATCCGCCAATTATTGCTGTTGAGATTGCCCGCAGAACTATTTACTCTGACAGTCGTCCAAGTTTTTCTGAATTGGAGAGCTATATTAGGGCTAAAAACGTATAATGAGTGATCAACCGCCAATTATAGTTAAAAAAGTTAAAGGGCATGCCGGGCATCATGGAGGTGCCTGGAAAGTGGCTTATGCAGATTTTGTTACTGCTATGATGGCGTTGTTTATTGTATTATGGGTGCTGGGTCAAAGTGAAGAAGTTAAAAAAGCTGTTGAGGGTTATTTTAAGGATCCTGTCGGTTTTGGAACCTCATCTAAAAATGTTTTGTCTGGTTCCGGGAATGTACCTAAAATTGTAGAATCTAAATCTGCTGAATTGTCGGAAGCTGCAGAGAAAGAAAGACTACAGAAGATGGGCGAAAAAATTCTTTCTGATCTTTCAAATAGTCCTGAATTTTCTAATCTTGCTGATAAAGTTAAAGTTGAAGTTGTTGATGAAGGATTAAGAATTGAGATGTTGGAGTCTTCAGATAATATATTTTTTGAAGTAGGTACAAGTAATTTAAATAAGCAGGCAACAAGTTTACTGCTTAAAATTGGTAATGAACTTTCCAAAATTCCTAATAAAATTATTGTGGAAGGGCATACAGATTCCAGGCCGCTAAATAATGGTACTTTTACGAATTTTGAATTAAGCGCAAATAGAGCAAATGCAGCTCGATATGCTTTATCTTTAAGCGAAATGAAAGATACTCAGATTGACGAAGTTCGAGGTTATGCAGATAGAAGATTACGAGATAAAGACGATCCTTTTAACTTAGTTAACCGAAGAATTAGTATAATTGTTAAATATGGAAGAAAAAAATGAGCAAAATTATTGTAGTTGAAGATGACCAATTTTCTCAGCATTTTTATTCATACCTCCTGAATAAGGCTGGTTATACTCCCATTATTATGGAAGATGGAGATAAAATTATTGATACTCTTTCCATTGAGAATATTAAGCTTATTATCATGGATATAAATTTGAAAAATACCTATTTTAAGGGCGAAAAAGTAAATGGTATTTTTCTATCTAAATTTATCAAACAAGATAATGCACTTAGTGGTGTCCCGATTCTTTTGGTATCAGCGTATTCCCCAATGCTTAAAGATGAAAATGATTTTTTTACTGAAAGTTTAGCAGATGATTTTATCACTAAACCTATTGTCGATTTTAATTGCTTACTTAACAAAGTGAAAGCTTTAATTAAAGAGTGATGGAAAAGAATAAAGTTCTTATCGTTGAAGACGAAAAAGATACAAGATTTATCTTGGATAAATTGCTTTCTAAAAACGGTTATGATGTTGCTTTGTGCAACAACGGGGCAGAAGCGCTTGATTATCTTAAAAACAATACTCCTGAAGTAATTTTAGCTGATTGGACTATGCCTATTATGGATGGCATTGAGTTATGTAATATTGTTAAAAAGGATGATAATTTAAGATTAATCTACTTTATTATTCTTACTGCAAGAGCTTCATTAAAAGACCGGGTGACCGGTTTGGATGTAGGTGCTGATGACTTTTTAGTTAAACCGGTTGAGAATCAGGAATTATTAGCAAGAATTCGTTCGGGCATTCGTATTCATAAACTTCAGAATGAATTAAAGAATATTGAGCATGAAAAAGCTATTGTAGAAATGGCATGTACAATTGGTCACAAAATAAACAATCCGCTTGCAAGTTTGATAATGTCCGTTAAAAGTTTGGAAGAAGAAATAACCGGAGCTAAATCTAATCAAGTAAAAGAGGAATTAACCTTAATTTACCAGTCTATTGAGAGAATTAAGGTTTTAGCAAATAATTTGGCAAATCTTAAAAGTCCTGAAGTTATTGATTATTCGGGGCAAAATAAAATGATTAAATTAGACTAAGTCCTTATACAATTAAATATTTTCGTTTTTTATTCGATAATATTTTGAGGTATAATGTGCTTAATAAAATTTCAAATATAACCACTTCATCGGATTATAGTAAAAGCAGCAGCAAATTGAGCTTAGACTATAATCGGCAAAACAATGTACATAATTTAAATATAGTTCATAATGATTCGGTTAATTTGTCTCCTGCTTATCAAGTTTTAAAAAAATTAAATTGGAAACTAAAGCTTGTTAAAAATACGGCAGGAAAACAGTACCGCTGTACCTTTGTTATTGGAGATTTTGAATTTAATTCATATATTGAAGTACTTCCTTCTGGCTCTATTGAGTATATTAATTATGATATACTAAAAGAAAATTGGATCTTAAAAATATTAGTATCTCTTCAGGTTAAACTTGAAGAATACAAAGAAATTAGAATTGATAATAACTTCCTTAAGAGTATGAATACTTTATTTAACAGATTGTCGTTGCTGAAAATTGATAATGAAATTACAAGGAAAGATAGTTCGGCTCTGGACGATTTAATGGATGGTATCCTTAATGGGTTAATTAGGGATTTCAATTTCATTAACGTGAACTTGATTTCGTTTTTAGAAGTTAACTTTAATACTAAATTAAATTTCCATTTTGAAAAATCTGATTATATTAAGGCAATATCTTTAAACAAAATCCGGTTATTAAATGACTAATACTCCTTTCCAGAATAGCTCTGAAGAAATTAATCCATTAAATATTAGTGCTGTGATCAACAAACTGGAAAGTCTTTCTGACTCTTCTCCTTTAGTTGTTACTGATAAGGACCTTAATATCTTTTATGCAAACCAGATGTTTAAAAAGAATTTTGGGATCAGTGATGATAATAAAATTGCTTCTATAAATTCTGACCTGGATTTTTCTGAGGTCTTTTCTACATTCTCTTCTTCCGTTTACTCAGATTTCCGATTTGACCTGAATATGGTTACTGCCGGCAATAATAAGCTTGTATATACTGTTGATATCGAAAGAATATTTATTCAAAAGATTGAATATTTTGTTGTTATTTTCAAATCTATCGAGGAAAAAGTACAATTAGAAAAGCGGGTTATCGACTTTCATAACGCCCTTGAATATGGTGAAGTTCCTTTAATGATATTAAATGAAAATGGCAGGATCCGGTATTCTACTAAGCCTTTCGAAGATATTTTTAATACAAACATTGAACTTATATATAATAATTATTTATCTAATATATTAATCGATTATTTGACTGGCGAAGATATAATTACATTAAACTCCGCTATTAAGAACAGTGA
>JAUZPC010000004.1 GCA_030706105.1 Bacteroidota bacterium
AGAAAAAAGAGAAAATTTTATTAAAATAAAAGTTGAACTGGAAGTGGTTGAACCGATGGGAAATGAAATATTTCTATATTTTAATATTATTGGCACTCAGTTTATTGCCAGAATTCCGGCACGGGATTTACCTAAGCAGGGTTCTGAAAGAGAATTATATCTTAACACCGAGAAACTCCACTTTTTTAATTATGAAACTGAAGCAACATTAACTGCAGAATAAGCTGCATTACAACGAGATTACTAAACAAAAAGCAGATTAAAACAAATCTGCTTTTTTAATATATTAGCTCCTATTCATCCGCTACATTTTATCTTCACTTCTCATTTCTTATTCAATACGTAATAATATGCTGATAATAATTTTATTTGGTTTGTACTATTTTGAGACAAGTGTGAGTGAAGTCTTTTGGACACTTAAGTATTTTTTATAGTTTAATAATGGATTTTTGACTATATATGTCCCGTTTAATGAAGTTGTTAAATATTATTTGTTATATTTATTTTTTATAGTATATAAAACATATAAACTATAATTAAAAATATATTCAATATAATTTAGATGTTAGAATAATTCTTAATTTTATGAAAGGTAAGCAATGAAAAAAGCACTTACAGTTACATTAGTTGTACTATTGGCATTAATATTTAGTAATAAAATCTTTGCCCAGAGTGAAGGATGGAAACTCGGCCTACAATATCACGAACTCATACCGGGAAATGAATTTAAAAATAATTTTGGATTGAAAAATTCTTTTTTAGGCAGGATTATTTTAAGAAACAACATCAATGATAATTTTCAGATGGAATTCGGGATAGGTTATGGTAAATATGCGGGACTCGATCTTAACCATAGCTACTATTCTTCGAAGATACTTCCAATTGATTTACGTTTATTATACAATCTTTGCAATAATGAAACATTTAGGCCTTATTTATATGGAGGGCTTGGTGTGTTAAATTATAAAATGAAAGAGTTTCCCACAGCCCCATCTCCTTTATCTGTAGACAAAGACGGATGGACTGGTATAATTCCACTTGGATTTGGAACTGAAATAAAACTTGGAAATGATTTTGATATGGATATTTCTCTTGGTTTTACATATACATTTACGGATAATTTAAATTACTATAGAGAAGGTTCTCCTAAAGATGTTTATTATGGAGTTTCACTTGGATTAAACATTCCACTGTTCGGGAATCCTGATTCTGATAACGACGGTTTGTTAAATAAGGATGAAAAATCTTTAGGAACAGATCCTAAAAATCCTGATACAGACGGTGATGGGTTATCTGATGGAGATGAGGTGTTGAAATATAAGACAGATCCTTTATTAAAAGATACTGACCATGATGGACTCTCTGATGGTGACGAAGTGTTAAAATATCATACAAACCCATTGAAAGCAGACACTGATGGTGATGGCCTTTCTGATGGTGACGAAGTTCTTCAATATCATACAGACCCATTAAAAGCTGATACAGATGGTGATGGTTTAACTGACGGCAATGAAATTCTTAAGTACCAAACTGACCCATTGAAGATAGATACTGATGGAGATAAACTCACTGATGGTGACGAAGTATTAAAATATAATACAAATCCATTGAAAGCAGACACCGATGGTGATGGCCTTTCTGATGGAGATGAAGTTCTTAAATATCATACTGACCCATTGAAGGCAGATACTGATGGCGATGGCCTTTCTGATGGAGATGAAGTTCTTAAATACCATACAGATCCATTAAATCCCGATACTGATGGAGGTAGCGTAAATGATGGAGTTGAAGTCAATCGTGGTACTAATCCGCTTGATAAAACGGATGATATTATAAAAGTAATTGACTCCAAAGTTGGGGAAAGCATTGTCCTTGAAGGTATAGTATTTAAAACCGGCAGTGCTGATATTTTACCGGCCTCTGAAGAAATCTTGCTTAAGGCATTTAATACCTTAAAATATAATAAATCCATGAATGTTGAAATTCAAGGACATACTGATAACGTTGGAAACCACGCTAAGAATATGAAATTGTCTACAGCACGTGCTGAGTCAGTTAAAAAATATTTGGTTAAAAAAGGTATTGATGCAAACAGGATAACTACTAAGGGATTTGGACCTGATAAACCTGCTGCTTCAAATGCAACAAAAGAAGGAAAGCAAAAGAATAGAAGAATTGAATTTGTAAGGACAAAATAAAATAATTCCCCCACGTTGTGAAAGCAACAAATAAAAGCCCGGAAGTGTAAACTCCCGGGCTTTTATTATCAAGCAGATTATCTATCTCCTAATTTCCACTTAAATTCAAGATTTAGAACCTATGAGAAATATTTAATGAAGAACGGAATTCATTATAGCTTTTCATGGATGAATTTTTATTAGTAAAAGTATTTGTTCCTAATTGCAGTGAAACAAAATCAGCCTGAGTAAGTGCATAAGAAGAGGCTAACATAAAGTTAAAAGCAGTATTGCCACTTTGCACAGAAGCCGTTAATGATATTGAATTTTGCAACTTATCTTCCAATAAAGGATATCCGGTTGATAAAGTATAATTCTGTGAAAATGTTTTTACAGTATCCATAATAACAGAATTTACCAACCCAACTGAAAATGAAGTATTAAGTTTTTCAATTGGTTCAAATCCTAAAGTAATATTTAAGGAGTTAGCCGTAGATTTATTATTCTTAATTAAGTATGAATTATTTATTGCATTCTGAAAAGTATAATTAACGGATAAGTTTTTAAAAACTGACGCATCTCCGAATGTAATATTGTTGTTCAGACTTAACATCATATTTGTAAAATCGGTTTTACTTGTATCATTTGAAGAATTATTCCCCATATCTAAGACATTTATAAGAGCAGAAGTATTCCAATATGAGGTAGCAAAAGCTGTAACTCCTAAACCATATTGATTTCTTACAGTGGTAAACAGCTTCTGATTGATTAAATTATCATTTACTCTTCCATAATTAATAAACACCGTTACCGGGAAAAGATTAACAGATACCATACTTGATATTTCCTGCTGATCGTTTATTAGATACGACAGTCCCAGAGAGTTGAAACCGGGTCCAATAAATTTATATCCAAGTTTTACATTTACACGATTGGCATTAAAATTAAGGAAAGAATTAATTGCATAATCCACATTAGTGCTTATCTTAGGCTTATAGAATTTTTTGAGAAACGACGGAAGATTTGCAGTATCAATATTTATATCATCCGCTGTCATATCTCTTGTATAAGCACTGCCCACCCCTTCTATTCCAATTTTAAACATGTCATTTAAAAAATTCACCTGAGTATTCAACCCTACAAGCAAGTTTTCTTGTGGCATAACAGAAAAAGAGTTTTCAATACCGACAGGCAGAGAACCGACTTTTGTATCAATACCAAAACCAATTCTAAACGGGAACTCGCTTGCCGTTTGAATTAAAGAATCAGCGATATCAACAATTTTAACAATAGCAGTAAAAGTTTCGGGCCCGGTAACAGTCCAGTTATAGAATCCGGAATTCGGAGTATTTTCAACTATTGTCTCAAATGAACTACCGCCATCTCGTGAAAGTAATATTCTAACATTTTGAGAATTTCCTGAAGTATACCACTTAATAGTCTGAATTGAATTTACAGGTATTTCATCATTGCCGTTCGGAAAAACCATTTTAAATGCTTGAGCCGGTGGCTTTGATGAAGAAACTTTGTCCTTTGCTCTTAACAAAGTCAAATAGATATGTGAGCCATCCTCATAGCCAAAACCGGTTTTAGCAGCAATTAAAAATCGATCATAGCTTCCGTTTTCCGCACCTCCCTGTACAGATCTTTGAGTAAAACCGGCAGCAAGAACAAAGCGAAAACCTCCTGGATAAAGATTAATGCCGGCACCTCTTACATTTATACCTGAAAACGTGAGATCCGAGTAAGTGTCAGAGAAGTCACCGAGATAAAGTTTACCCCAGCCCCAAGATGGTGCAATCCCATAATGATTTATATCCTGTCTTGCCCCGCTTCCTTCTGTAGATATAAAGAACTCCATTGGAATAGAGAACATATTAAATAAGGTCAGAGTCGGCCTCAGGTATATTCTACCCGTAGAAGCAGGCCGGCGGTTTTGTTCTCCTGACATGTTATATACTTCACCAAAAGCTCCAACATCTCCTGATAACGATATATTCTTCTGTAAAAATGTTTTAGAGGTCGTATTACTATCCGGAAGTTCCTGAGCAATAATTTGCAAATTACAAATAAATAACAGAAGCACTAATAATAGCAATTTTTCAAATACTCTGATTATCATTCAAACCTCACAGAAGACTCAGGGCCAGCTACGCTTTCTTTACCTTTTTCATTTTTTGTTTTAATGTAATAGAAATAAAGTTTTCCTTTTTCTACCTTCGAATCAGTAAATTCAGGGTCTTCGTTTTGTTTTAATGTTCCCATTTGAACAGGGGCAACACCTCTTTCATATCTATAAATAAGATACTCAGAAATATTTGCCTGAACGGGATCCCATCTCAGTATGATGCTGTTTTCCTGAGGATACAACTTAAGCTCTGATGGCGCTGGAGGAGCTGCACTTTCTTTCATGACAGTAAGCATACCGGCAAGGCTGCTTTCACCACCGAACATATCCTTTGAAGTTACAGCATACTCATATTCTTTATCTAAAGTGCAGGTTGAATCAATAAAATAATTATGACCGATATCTAAAAGTGCAGTCGATATTTTTTCAAACTCATCTTTACTGTCTTTTGCTTTTCTGTACACGTTATATCCAATAACATCTTTATCCATTAAAGATAAGTCAGCCCAATTCAGTTTTATTCCATTCCCATCTGTCGAGATAGTTACATCCACCGGAGATAATGGTTTTGTTGGAAATAATGGACGAGCTGTAAGAGTATCTGAAAAGGCACTTTTAACATGACTTGTAGATTCACTTCTAAGTGAATATAAATAAAATCGATTTCCTTTTAGCGTATTTGATGAATCTAAGTAAGTATATACAGAATCCTCTTTAAGTTTAAGCATTGGTGCTATTATTTCAAGCTGAGGCAAAGCACCATCAGTTCTATAGATATAAAAGCCATCAATGTTTTTATCATAACATTGCCACTTTAGTAAAATACCATTTTTTGTTCCGACGGACGATAAAAATTTTGGTGGAAATGGTTTGTCCTTACTTGAATATGTGGCAAATCCTTTAACACTTAAGCTTGTCTCGTTACCATAATTATCAACAAATTTAAGCGCATAATAGTATTTCTGCATTGGCGTACCGTTATTATCAAAATACTCCTGCTGGTTTGAAGGTATTTCTGCGATTAATGTATAACCGGTATCGGAACTTGTACTGCGATAAACTTTTACTATACTTATCAAAGCGGGTTCGGAAATTTTATAATATAGACGGTTTGAATTTAAGCTATCAATATTATTTACTCTAAACTCCTGAAGGACAAGGGAATTTACATCCCAATTTGTCATTAATGCAGTATCGGAATTAGCCCCTTTAATCTCGAATAGATTGATTGGCTCCAGATAATAATTATAGCGTACCCCCTTGTTTACTAAAGTATCTTTGATAAAGATGAACAAAGAATCATTTCTTTTAGCAAAACCTTTAACCGGATCTATCAATTCAAATCTGCCCACATTTTCATCTGCTCTAAAAACTCTTATTTGATTTGGGAATGGCATTTTGGCAAACCATTCCGAAAAAATATTATCTTTACCCGGTTTATAATTTAAAAATTTAATTTTTCCGAAATTGGCGGGTATGGGATACTTTATAGTGTTAGAGACTACAGTAGAAACAACTTTTCCTAAGTCGTCTTTAATCGTCACCTTATAGCTATAAGAATTAGTTGATACAGCAGTATCTAAAATAGCTACTCCCACTGAGAGAAGAACAGTTGGAGTACCTGCCCATATACCAAGAGAATCAACCAAACCGTATTTCTCAATTTTATCCCAAATCTTTTGGACATTTTCGCTGGTTGGCAAAGCATAATCAGGGAAATATTTTGAATAAACATTTAACCTACTTTGAAAATCTTCAATGGACTTTGGTTTTGCAATTTGAGAAACTGAATCCCAACGGCCATTATTTATCTGTTTTTCAATATAAGTTGTATATTTATTATCAACCTTATTACCGAAGTAAACAAATATACCTTCATTATGAGGAATTGCATATACATCATTTTTCTTTTGCGATAAGGTATTTGTAGTAAATACAATCACTATCAAAGCAATAATAAATTTGCAAGTATTTTTAATCATGACAAGTGCCCTTTTCTACTTTTAAGTTTGAACCACCATTTGTATCCATATGAACTTTTGCCCTAAAATCTATCCCCTCATCTACGTCAAATAGATAAGGCTCCACACATTCAATACCAGTTAATAACGTAATGGGAGTTTTTTGTTGAAGCCATACTTTAAGACTTAAACTTGTACAAACATCTAAGGATATAGCGTGAGTGGCTGTATTATAAGTTCCCTCGTATCCCAGATCCTGAGTAAGAGAGCCTCCTAATTCTGTACAAATTATTGTTTTAAGTTTTGCCCAGATGTGAACAAATCCCAAATTTCCAATGCCGTATTCACTTCCTTTCCCGTCAAAGCTGCACCAAATTCTTGTATCTAAACCGGCGTCATCTCCAATTTCAAAAGTGGCAACAGCCAGCCATATACTAACACTTGGTATTATGATTGGAAACTCAGCAGATCCTGACATAAAGAAACCGCTTATTGAATTTGTAAAAGAAGCCGGAAGCGATTTTTTGTAAGAAGTTTTGGCAAACTCATCTTTTATATATTGTTCAATTCTTGGGTAATCGCCAAACAACATTGCCATTTTAACAGGACCGCTTCCCGGTATTGTTGAAGTACCTCCGGCAAAGAAATACCACCCATCGCCATCAATTCTTAGATTGGCCGCACCATATAACTGTATGCCGCCAGCCTCCTGATTAATTTGCATATTACCTTCTAATCTTTGATTCTCAAAGTCATAAGTAAGTTTTAGATCTCCAAAAGGGGTAGGTATGTTTTTTATGCTTATCTTTTGATTATCAGCTTCTACTTCACCTTTAACAATAAATGACATCCTCTTATTATCATCAGTAACGCCTTTTGTCCCTGTTAAATCTCCACTAAAACTAAAGAAATCCCAGCTTCCATTTATTACCGGCATTCGTCCTGTAAGTTTATCCAGATAAGTTTTATTTGCACCAATATTCAACGTCTGCCAAGTATTGGATTTTTTATCCGGAGAAAATGGGTTTTCAACGATTACGGAGGTAGAATCATTATTGTGATACAGCCAAGCATTTAATTCTTTAAATTTTCCGGGTTCACTTATATTTCCATAAGATTTAAACCCATTTTGGTTGAGAACTTGCGACAACGCTTGCTCAGTATTTACCCCAAACTTTAGCAATACGCCCTTATCCCAAATCGTAATATTAAAAGGCATACAAGTAAGCTTGGTTGAACCTGAATTGGTTTCATATTTTACTGAGCTTGTTCCACTAAAATCAGGGATACCGGGATCAAATTTTAACCCTGTAATGGAAATTGCCTCGTCGTAAAAATCGATCATATCAGGCTGCAATTTGGTAACAGAATAAATTCTAATTGCCGGCTGAGCTGCCCATGGAGCAATTTGCATTTTTCCTTTACTGGTTACTTTTACGGACTGCAAATATAGTTTCGCTGTATCTTCTGCTCCAGGCAAACCGGCAAAGTAAGCGCTATAATTACTGGTTCCGGGAGATAGGAATAAATACCAGCTATCACTGGAATTATAATCTACAATTACTTTGCCTGTTATATTCAAAGGAATAATTTTGGCAATATTCAGAGTGTTTAAGCTGAATTGTTTATCGCCTAAAGAATTTTTCTTTATTGTGAATGTTTGAATAGGGACATCTATCGTTGCTACTTTGAGAACACCTTTAGATATTACCAAATCATTAGCAAAACTCCATTCCTGTGCATTTATACTCCAATCTGAATTTACAGATTTGAGAGGAATATTTATTGCAGTTTTAGATTCAATAGGATCAACTCCACCGGGATGAATAATTAAGGTTCCCAAATCAATTGCCTGATCATCAGCAGAAAAGCCAGGAACGGTGCAGAAAATTTTTGTCCCCAGTTTTAAGCTGTCCCCATTTAGATATGAATTTAAAGAATCTATTTTTGTTTTAAATCCATTTATTGTCATTGCAATAGCTTTTCCATCATGACCTAATGCTTTTAGACCTTTATTAGTTGAAATAGGATTATGGCCATCATGAGTAAAAACAGGAATTTTTACATTTTGATTATTAACCGGGATATTAGGATCCCATAAATAGAAATTTAACGCCGAAACTTTACCTTGAGTATTAAAAGCACTGGCGATAATATTAACTTCTCCTTTTACCACCCCCATACCAGTACCGGCATCAGTCAAATGAACACCAATTTTATTATCATAAATAACCGCATTAAAAGCATTATATACTTTGATATCAATGGTATTTCTGTTCGTCCTAACGATCTGGTCAACCGGTTCACCAATAGGAACACCCTTACTATTTTTAATCCTGGAACTTGGTTTTATATAAATAGAATCAAAACCTAAAGACTCATTTTGGTTTACAAGAGCAAACTGGTTGTTCTTAGGAATATTAATAAATCGTCCTTTAATCTGAATTTTGCCATTTTTATCGTTTAGAGCATTTACCTCAATCGGAAAGCCGAAAAGATTTGTAATATCAATTCCATCATATGTCTTAAGATTAAAATCTAAATTAGATTTTCCGGATAGCGAAACAGTAATTTTTACACTATCACCTATGTAAGTAGTATTAGTAGAATGTTTTGCAGCCCAAATTGTTAATGGAACATTTACTGGGACATTCTTGAGCTGGAAATTACCTGTATTATTAGTATAGGTTTCTATAAGAGCCCCCCCCTGATCAATAAAGACATGGGCATAAGGAACAGGGGTATTATCAGTCCCGACCAACACCCTTCCAGAGACAAAGGAAGCCTTCTTTAAAGTCAGAGAATATGACTTGGCCGTTTTTGAAACTGAATTTGTGATAATTGTATTTAATGTTTCATAATACTTACCATCCGGTGAAAGTACCTGAACGCTAAAAGTTGAATCGTCATTTTGAAAACTGAATTCAACAAAATTTGAATTTGCATCTGCTATCTTTTCTAAAAAGCTATTCTGTACTTTAATTCTTACTTTTGCATTAGCAACCTGAGCAGGAAACTCTCCCCCGCCTCTTTCATAAACGAATATTTTAATTCGATGAAGTTTTTTATAAACAGTAAATGTTTTTGTACTGTTCCAGCCAATAGTGTTGTCAGTCAAATACTCATCATAGTAAGAATGATCATCAGGTTGAATTATTATTGGCACATTATAGGCTATCTCTGCCTGACTTGTAAAAGCCGAAGGGTTCCAATGATTTGGATTGGGGTAATATCCATTAGAGACAGCTCTAACAAAAGGACCTTCGCCAATTTTTACCAGCGCATTCACACCACTGCCGGTTTCATCAACAATACAACCATCAACGGTCATCCCCGGCTGGATAGTAATAACCTGAAATGATTTTTCACCCAGCATTAAAGCGCGATTGTTACCATGTCCTGCTATTTGTTTTCTAAAATTTTTATAACCCGGTTTATAAACCCCAATATCTCTAACAGGTCCGTTAATATGCCCGCTTCCGTCAAACTCTGTATTTAAGTAAGCAAATTTAGGGAAATAACCATCCTCTCCGGTATTATGGATGCTCTCAACCTCATCATTTTTATAAAGGTAAACATTTGCATCCTTCATTGGAACACCATTATCACTGCGATTTACTGTTCCCCAGACTGAAGGAGGAAGCGGAGATGCAAATATATCTTGATACACAGTTGGATAATGATATTCACCTCTAAAAACTGCTTTATCTTGGGGGAATGTGAATTTAACAGGAATCATCACAGGTGTTTCATAATTCAAATTTCCCTTTTCCGGATCGCTTTTTGCGTATATATAATACTCATCATTATTTTCCTGATTACGTACCATACTGGAAAAAGCAATTTGTCCCAAGTTATCCGTCAAGATACTTGATTTACCTTGTGCAACAATTTCATAATCCACATAGTTTCCCGGTAAAATCGGTTTGGGATAACCCTCTCTAAACGGAACTAAGGAAGGCCTATTCTTACGCAACAGATAAACATCCATATCAGATAAAGGGATATGGGATATTTGATTCTCATTGTTAATTTCAGGTTTTACGGTGAAAACAGTCTGATAACTCCTAACACCACAAATAGCCTGAGTTATATTAACAGACTGCCCGGGTGCAACCGTGATACAATCATCAGGATTAGTGTAGTAATAACCCGCCTGTCTTAAGAGCATAACCCTGGCAACTTTATATACGTCACCGGTAACAAAGTTTCTAAATTCTCCATTTGTAGAGCCAATGTCTACATTCGCGGCTACTAATTGTCCCAGAGAATCTTTATTGTTGAAAGTAAAAGAGAAATTTCCATTAGCGCCCGTATTTGAATATCCAAGTACTCTATTAACATCCTTAATATGATAATAATCCCAGATAAAAGTTTCATCGTCAGAGATATCAATTTCACCATTCCTGGGTTCTGTTTTAGTTGTTCCGCCGCTTATAAGTGAATGAGATTTAATATGAAATATATATCTAACTACAAGCTTTACGCCAACACCCTTAAAATCACTTATGCCATTCTCTTTATGATCATCAAATTCATAGAATAAATTCCCGGTAACAGTTGAAGTTTGTTCTACAGAAGGATTAAAAGTAAATACCTTTATATCACTTGAAGCGATTACATTATTTGAACTATCGATAACTCGTACGATATAAACATATTTAGTGTTTTCCTGAAACATTATATTATTTTCAGGTATGTAATTTAAAGCGCCTGTTATAATTTTTGAATAAAAAGGCGCATTATTATTTATTGCGTTGCCCGGGGTCTGACCTCCGTTCAACACTGCTATCTTCAAATTATATCTTACTTTATTGGAATTTTTGGCATAGTCCCACTTAAATTCATTTTTATAATGATACACAACTCCATTATTTAAGGGGCTAACAAGTACCGGCTCAATAAAAGTATATTTACAAGTAAACAATTCACTTGATGAAAGGACTGATTCATCCTCATTTACAACCTGGACACATATTACGTAATCACTTTTATTAACAAAAGGTAAATTGCCTGTAGGAACATAGCTTTTTATTCCTTTAACAGTCTTTTTAAATATAGGAGGATTGTTAATAAAAGCATACTGATCATTTTGTCCTGCATATTTGGGTACAACAGTAATCCGATAATTAACATTACCCCCCTGATATTCACAATTCCATTTAAATTCTGGCCGTAAATCAGTTATCGAGCTATTTTTTACGGGGCTCATTATTACAGGCTCAGCAATTGAATATGAAAAATTATTTATATCACTTGAGGAAATAACATTTTCATCATCATCCATTACCTGCACTCTAATAATATAATCACCATTAATGCTAAATGGGAGATCACCCGCCGGAATATAATTAGTAATACCTTTCACTGTTTTTCTGAATATTGGAGCGTTGTTATCAAAAGCATACTGACCTGTCTGTCCGGAATATCTTGGAGCTACAGTAATGCGATAATTAACAGCTGCATTATTCAATTTATAATTCCACTTAAACTCGGGTCTTACAACGGAAATATGTTTAAGATTTAATGGATATACAACAACAGGAAAATCTTTTGGAGAGATTTGAAGATTTTTATATTTAAATACAAATATTTCACTTTTCCCTTGTTGAGCAGTGGGAGGAATGCCAAATTGATCAAGAACCTGCACCTGCCAAACATATTTTTTATTCACCTGGAACTGCTGACCGTTATTGGAATAAATAAAGACATTTGTCTGAATATCTTCTTTAAGGAAAAAGGGATCATTTGAATTGAGTGCCTGAGCAGGTGATTGCCCTTGCAAGACCTCAGCTATTTTTAGAATATAATGGACATTATACTTCCCCGGAACTAAAATCGGTGTCCATTGAAAAGTTGTTGTCTGTATAGATAGTTCACTGTTGTTCATTGGGGCAAGTAATTGAGGCTGCATCGGATAAACAATACTAAATGTAGCACATGTATTATCAGTTAAGACCGCCCCATTTTGATCCTCAATCTTTATGCAAAGATTATAACTGCCTTCAGGTAATCTTCCGGATTGCAAAACAATATTTTTAATATTTGCATCAGGATATTCAACATTATCAAACTGTAAAAATTTATCCGCTGTAAGTGTAGTCACATTTTTAATGCGAATATTCCCGGTTAAACACTTAAATACGGTACCGGAACCTTGAAGACGGATAGCAGCTCTAACTTTAACATCCCTGTTACCTGATTGATTTGAGATAATAATTGAACCCAGGGCAGCCGGATTCGACTTCCATAAATTGATGTATGGTGTTGGGTTTGGATTTACTAATACTTGTACATTAATATTTTGAGAATAGTTTATACAAGAAAATAAAAACATAAATAATTGAAGCCAGAGAACTTTTTTCAAGACCATAGTTCCTCAATGATATTGGTTAACACTTGGATTAACCTGAGATAATTACCGTTATTGTAGATTCCTAAAAATTTAAGCATAAGTATTTAAAAGTGGGAAATCCCCCTCATTTAATCTATTTAATTAATAAATTAAACCCGAGTTAAGCATTCCAAGATAATTATATAATGTAATTTATTTTAATTTAAGCCAATATATTTACAATTTCAACTTTAGCATCTGGAAAAGAGGCTTGATAATATTTATATTATTCCTCAGGTATAGACGACATTAAACATACAACCTGAGCAGCTTTTCCCAAACTTCAATTTTTAATATTTCCTTTTAAAGAAAACTATTTTTAATCATGACAAGTACCTTCTTCAACTTTAAAACTTGAACCTCCATCAGTATCCATATGCATTTTGGCTCTAAAGTCAAAACCTTCTTTAACATCAAATAAATAAGGTTCAATACATGTAGGGCCGCTAAAATCCACAAAAGGGGTTTTTTGCGTTAGCCATGCGTGAAGGCTTATACTTGTGCAAGCATCTAATGTTATCTTATGTGTTGAAGTATTATAGGTTCCTTCGTATCCAACATCCATGCTCACATCTCCGCCCAATTCTGTACAAGTAATTGATTGAAGGATTGCCCAAATATGTACATATCCTAAATTACCTATTCCAAATTCAGTTCCATCACCATCAAAGCTACACCATAGCCGTGTATCCAGGCCTGCATTATCGCCAATATCAATTGTAGCGACAGCCAGCCATGCATGAAATGTTGGAATTAGAATTGGAAATTCAGCCGACCCCGACATAAAGAAACCACTAATTGAATTAGCAAAAGAAGCCGGTAATGATTTTTTATAGGAAGCCTTAGCAAATTCATCTTTTACAAAAGGTTCAATTCTCGGATAATCTCCAAACAACATCGCCATTCTAATAGGCCCGCTGCCCTGCATTGTTGTTGTACCGCCAGCATAGAAATACCACCCGTCTTTATCCACTCTAAGATTAGCTGCCCCTTGCATCTGAACTCCGCCTGCATCTTGATTTATCTGCATGCAACCATCCAACCTTTGGTTTTCGAAATCAAAGGTAAGTTTTAAATCCCCAAAAGGAGTTGAGATATTTTTTATACTGACTTTTTGATTATTAGCTTCAACCTCGCCCTTCACAACAAAAGACATCCTCTTATTATCATCCGTAACGCCTTTAGTCCCTGTCATGTCACCGGCAAAGTTAAAGAAATCCCATGCTCCGTTTAGAACAGCCATACGGCCTGTAAGTTTATCCAAATAAGTTTTATCTGCCCCGATATTCATCCTCTGCCAAGCATTAGATTTTTTGTCCGGTGAAAAAGGATTCTCAACAATGAGTGTTGTAGAATCTGTTGTATGGTATAACCATGCTTTTATTTCCTGGAATTTCCCCGGCTCACTAATATTTCCATATGACTTAAATCCATTTTGATTTAGTACCTGCGATAAAGCCTGTTCAGTATCTACCCCAAATTTCAGCAATACACCTTTAGACCAAATAGTAATGCCAAACGGCATGACTGTTAGTTTTGTACTGCCTGTATTAGTAGTGTATTTAATAGAGCTGGTGCCGCTAAAATCCGGAATTGCAGGATCTAATTTTAACCCTGTAATAGAAATAGCTTCATCGTAAAAATCTATCATATCAGGCTGCAGGCTTGTAACAGAGTATATTTTAACAGCCGGCTGAGTTGACCAAGGGGCAATTTGCATTTTACCAGTGCTGGTAGCCTTTAACGTTTGCAAATATATTTTTGCAGTATCTTGAGTCCCTGGGAGATTGGCAAAGTAAGAGCTAAAGTTGCCGGTTCCCGGAGAAAGGAACAGATACCAACTGTCACTTGAATTATAGTCCACAACAACATTACCGGTAATATGTAATGGAATGGTTTTAGCTATATTTAAATTTGTCAGGTCAAACTGCTTATTGCCAAGAGAATTTTTCTTTATTGTTAAAGACTTAATAGGAACATCAATTTTTGCAGCCTTAAGAACACCTTTAGAAATAACCAAATCATTTGCAAAGCTCCATTCCTGAGCATTTATACTCCAATCTGAATTTGTTGACTGCAAAGGAATAATTAGAGGATTTTTTGAAACAATTGGATCTACTCCATTGGAATGAATAACCAAAGTACCAATGTCAATTGGCTGATCAGCGGCAGTAAAACCGGGGACACTGCAAATAATTTTTGTACCTAATTTTAAACTGTCACCATTTAGATATGAGTTCAATGAATCAATTTTAGTCTTAAATCCATTTATCGTCATTATAATTGATTTTCCATCATAGCTCAATGCTTTTAGTCCTCTGGTTGTGGCAATAGGATTATGCCCGTCAGGAGTTAACACAGGTATTTTTACATTTTGCTGAGTAATTGGAAGATTAGGATCCCAGACATAAAAGTTCTGCAAAGACACTTTACCCTGAGTATTAAAAGCACCTGATTGCAGATATACTTCACCTTTAATTACACCCATACCGGTACCGGCATCAACTAAGTGAACTCCAATTTTATAATCAGAAATCACCGCACTAAATACATTATATACTTTTATATTTAATGAATTTCTGTTTGTTTGTACCACCTGATTAACAGGAACAGCAATTGGAATACCGAGATTATTTTTGATAGTAGGACTTGGTTTTATATATATAGAATCAAATGCTAATGTTTCATTTGGATTGAATAATGCAAACTGGTTATTATTTTTAATATTTATAAACTGCCCTTTAATCCAGATATTCCCATTCCTATCGCTTAGAGATTTAACCTCAATTGGAAAGCCAAAAAGATTTGTAATATCAATTCCATTATAAGTTTTAAGATGGAAATCCAAATTAGATTTTCCTGAAAGCTGCACAGTAACTTTTATGCTGTCTCCAATATAGTTGGTGCTACTGGTCGATTGCTTTACTGCCCAAACAGTTATAGGAATATTTATTGGTACGTTCTTTAGAAGAAAAGCTCCAGTGCTATTAGTGTACGCTTCAATTAACGAATTTCCCTGCTCAACAAATACGTGTGCATAAGGTACCGGAGTATTATCCGTACCGACCAAAACTTTTCCGGAAACAAAGGAAGCTTTCTTCAAGGTTAAAGTATAATATCTTGTTGTTTTAGAAACCGAATTGGTTATAATTGTATTTAATGTTTCATAATACTTACCTTCAGGAGCAAGAACCTGCACACTAAAAGTAGAGTCGTCATTTTCAAAGCTGAATTCAACAGAATTTGAATTAGCATCACAAGTTTTGTCATAGTAACCATTTTGCACTTTGATTCTTACTCGGGCTTGATATATCGGAGCAGGAAACTCGCCTCCCCCTCTTTCAGTAATGAATACTTTTATGCGATGAAGTTTTTTATAAACAGTAAAAGTTTTTGGCGCATTCCAACCTATTGTATTATCTGTTAAGTATTCGTCAAAATACATATGATTGTCGGGTTGAATAATAATAGGAAGATTATAATTTACCTCCGCCTGACAAGAGAAAGTTGCAGGATTCCAATGATTTGGATTAGGATAATAACCGGGTGTAACAGCGTGGACAAATGGCCCTTCTCCAATTTTAACAAGAGAATTAACACCACTGCCCGTTTCATCTACAACGCTGCCCTGAACACTCATTCCGGGTTTAATGCTAATTACTTTAAAAGACTTTTCACCAAGTTTTAGGGCCTGATTGTTTCCGGATCCGGCTATTGGGCTCTTATATGTTTGATATCCGGGCTTGCCAACAACTATATCTCTTCTTGGGCCATTAATATGTCCTGTTGGATCAAGCTCTACAGGCAAATTAGTGAATTTAGGGAAATAGCCACTTCCTTCAGTAATATGCATGCTTTCTATTTCATCATTTTTGTAAAGATAAACTTTGGCATCCTTCATAGGAACGCCATTATCAGTACGGCTTACAACTCCCCATACTGAAGGAGGAAGAGGAGCAGCAAAAATATCTTTATATACAGTCGGATAAACATATTCGTCAGCAAAAACAGTTTTATCATTAGGGAAATTGAACTTTATCGGAAACATTGCAGTCTCATAATTCATATTACCCTTTTCAGGATCACTTTTTGCATAGAGATAATACTCATCATTATTATCGCGGTTTCGTACCATTCTGGAAAAAACAACCTGCCCTAAATTCTCAGGTAAAATACTGCTCTTCCCTTTTGCGACTATTTCATAATCGTAGTAATTTGCCTGAGGATTTGGCCTTGGCTTACCTTCGTTAGTTGGGACTAAAGTTTGTCTGTTGCGGCGCAATAAATAAACATCCATGTCAGAAATAGGGACCTGAGATATTTGGTTCTCATTATTTATTTGCGGTTTCATGGTAAAAACCGTTTGATAACTTCTTACATGACAGATTGCCTGGCCTAAATTAACAGATTTTCCGGGATTAACACTAATATAGTCCTTAGGACTGGTATAATAGAAATCTGCCGGTGCTAAAACCATCAGCCTTGCAACTTTATAAACATCACCTGATACATAATCTTTAAATTCTCCGCTTGTTTGTCCATAATTAACATTTGACTTAACTAATTGCCCAAGAGAATCCTTATTATTAAACGAAAAAGAAAATGCACCGCTTGAACCAACGTAGCAATATCCTAATATTTTATTATTATTTACAAAGTCAGGACCGGGATATTTATCTGAAATATCAACTTCCCCTGTGGCCGAGTGTGATCCACCGGAAGTTGTATATTTACTTTTTACATGCAGAATATGCCGTACTACAAGCTTGAGACCTACATTCTTAAGGTCATTAATTATATACTCACCCATATCGGCAAATTCATAAAATAAATTGCCAGATACCGTTGAAGTCTGTTCAAGAACCGGGTTAAAGGTAAATACCTTAATATCGCTTGAAGCGATAATTTTGCTGGCATAATCAATAACCTGAATGATATAAACATATTTAGTATTTTCTTTAAAAGGTATATTGTTAGCGGGTGTATGGCTTAGAGCACCCGGTATAATTTTGGAATAAATGGACGGATTGTTATTTATAGCATAACCGGGAGTCTGCCCTCCATTTAGAACTGCAACTTTCAATTGATACATAGTAGTACCGGTATGATAAATATTACTCCATTTAAACTCAGGCTTATAGTGATATACAACCTGATTATTTCCCGGGCTTATCGAAACCGGCTCCGCATGGAGATATTTGAAAGAAAAAAGATCGCTTGCAGAAATAACAGTTTCATCATCATTAACTACCTGTATTCTTAACACATACTCATTATTGTTTACAATGGGAAGATCAACAGTTGGTGTATAATTCAAAATTCCTTTAACTGTTTTTTTAAATATGGGTGTATTACTACTAAAAGCTGTCTCACTATTCTGCCCTTGATATTTAGGGACAACTATAATTCTATAATTTACGTTATTACCATGTAGTTCATAGTTCCATTTAAATTCAGGTCTTACGGAAATAACATTACTGTAATTTGTAGGACTAAGAATTTTTGGGAATTTTAACGGAATATACTCTATTTTTTTATATGTAAAAGTAAACATTTCGCTTTTCCCCTGGTTTGAAGTAAGGGGAAAGCCGAATTGGTCTAAAGCCTGCACTTGCCATACATATTTCTTATTCACCTGAAACTGTTGACCGCTATTAGGATAAATAAATACATTCGTTTGTATATCTTCTTTTATAAAAAAAGGGTAGTTTGAACTAAGTGCCTGGTTTGGAGTCTGCCCCGCTAAAAGTTCAGCAATCTTTAGAACATAATGAACATTTAACTTTCCCGGAACTAAAACCGGAGTCCATTGAAAAGTCATAGCCTGAATATACTGATCACTATTATTTAATGGTGCAATTAATTGCGGCTGGCTTGGATAGACAATCGTAAAATCAGCACAATTGTTATCCGTTAAAACATTGCCATTTAAATCTTCAAGTTTTAGGCACAAGTTATAACTGCCTTCCGGTAACCGGCCTGACTGCACTACTCTATTCCTGACATCAGAATTAGGGTATTCTACATTATCAAATTGGAGGAATTTGTCTGCTGTAAGTGTCGTAACGTTCTTAATATGGATTGTACCAGTTAAACATTTAAATACCGTTCCGGTACCCAGCAATCGGATTTGTGCTCTTATTTTAATATCCCTTGCACCAGATTGGTTGGATATAATTATGGAGCCTAATGCAGCGGGATTTGTTTTCCATTGACTTATGTATGGTGACGGATTGGGATTTAGTAATAGGTTTACTGTAATATTTTGCGAATAGCATAAAATTGGTAATGTACAAAGCACTATTATTGTCATAAAAAATTTTTTGATGGCCATAATTTCCTCAATCCTTGTCAAAAACGAATAAATTAAGTAAAAGAAAAACATTTTTGTAGATATATAAAAATAGAGAGTTAAGTATTTAAAAGCAAGATTTTTCTCTTTAATTTTGATTATTTACAATCGTTAATTATATAATTAATAATTAGTTAGCGTTTTCTTTATAATTAACTGGATATAATTGAACTTTCCGGTTACGATATTCATTTTAACACAAATATATGATAAAATGTTTATCTATGGAATGTTTAAACAAAATAATGGAAATTTTATTAAAACTTTTATAAGCTATTTCCGGACCGCTTCATGATATTGAAAACCCGGAGTTAATTTGAGCCCATTAATTTATGCTAATGGCAAGGTAAAAGTAAAAGTGCTGCCCATATCAGGCTGGCTGGCAACACTTAAATCTCCATTATTCTTTTTGACCAAATCCTTACAAAGGACCAGCCCCAATCCGGAACCTTCCTCTCCATTAGTACCGGCAGTAGTGAAACTTGAATCAATTCTAAAGATTTTCTTCAATACTTCAGTACTCATACCAATTCCGTTATCTTTTATAGTTACCTCCACAAATTCATTTACAGGGTTAGATGTAATAGAGATTTCCCCTTTTTCCTTAGTGAACTTAATTGCGTTCGAAATTAGATTTCTAAGAATAGTGAGCAACATATTTTCATCAGCATAAACAAAAGTATCTGAAGGAACTTCATTTCTTATTAAGATGTCTTTACCCTTGGACACAGAGCTAAAAAGATATTTAATATTCTCAATCTCTATAAATAAATCTAATTTTCCGGGATTATACTCCATTCTTCCGGTTTGCAAGCGTGACCATTCAAGAAGATTTGTTAGGAGTCCATAAATTCTTGTAGAGGACGTATGCATAAGCTCAGCATACTGAACGATATCTTCTTTTTCAATTTTATTAATATTTGTTTTTAATTCATTAGTCATTCCCATAAAACCGGCAAATGGGCCCCGTAGATCATGAGCAAGAATTGAAATAAATTTATCTTTTGTTGCGTTTAATGACTTTAATTCTTCAGCAGATTTTTCAAGTTGTGTTTCTATAAACTTACGCTCAGTTATATCTTGTACAATTCCATAAGACTTAACAGGATTTCCCTCGTTATTATAAATAGACTGACCGACTTCATTTACCCACTTTACTCTTCCATCTTTCATTTTTAATCTATGTTGAATTACAAAAGGTTTCTTAGACGATAATGCCTCTTTATAACTTTTTTCAACATCTTCCCTATCATCAGGATGAACAGAATCCATGAATGCATTATAAGAAGGTTTGAAAGATTTTGGGTCTACTTCATAAATATTAAAAATACTATCGGACCATAGTAAGGAATCATGCAAAACATCATAATCCCATCTGCCTATTAAAGCAATTTCCTGGGCTTCTTTTAGTTTAGTCTCACTTTCAATTAAAGCTTCTTCAGCCTGACAGCGTTCTAATTCACCTGATGCCCTGAGAGCAGCTAATTTTAAAATTGCTTCAACAAGGCTTTTCCGTTTAATAGGACTTCTGCCAATCATAGCTATAAGGCCAATCTGTTTTCCCTCAGCACCCCAAAGTGTTATCCCCGCATAGCTTTCGGCTTTCATATCCTGGATAATTTGGTCATTAGGAAATAATTTATAGACATTATCAGGGAAACAACAAATGGATTTCTGAACAACTTTCGCACAGGGAGTATCAAATAAAGTGTACTCTATATTATCTTCAAATTCTCCATTATAAAATACAGCAATAGTCTTTGCATTTAGTCCATCGCCTGAAAGTCTATCAATGCAAACATAGTCCATATTAAGATTTTCAGCCAAATACCGGGCAAGAGATTTGAAGAAATCTTCTCCGGGAACTATGCCTGCCCCTTTCACAAGAAATAACTGTGTCTCTTCAATTTTTTTCCGGTCGCTTATATCTCGAATAATGCCGACAAATCCTATTACTTCATCTTTATAATTTTTTAGATAAAACATTCTGCCTTCACCCGAGAAGACTTCCCCATTTTTCTTTTTGTAATCTGCAAAAAGCATATAAGGTTCAGAAGAGTTTAAATTCCTTTGTAATTCTATTCCAAGATTCTTATAAACACTTTCACTCTCGTATAATGCTAAAATATCTTTACCCTTAATCTCATCAAGCCCATAACCAAAAAGTGACGTGAATGCCGGATTGCAGTCCAGAACATGTCTTTCATTGTCAGTCACAACTATTGCATCTCTTATACTATTAAATAAATTCCTTTGTGTGTTCTCAATTTCAATAAGATTTTCAATATTCTTTTTTTGTTCTGTAATATCCTGGGCGAATGCAATTATCCCGGAAATATTATGGTCTTTGTCATACCAAGGTACTTTATCAGTCCTAACCCATGTAATTAAACCTTCAGTGCTTGTTGCAGACTCAATAATTCCAATTTTGGATTTACCTGAATTTATTACTTCAAGGTCATCTTTGTAATATTTAGCAGATTCTTCCAAAGTGAAGATATCATCGGCGGATTTACCTTCAACTTCTGCTATACCCCTACCCGTTATTACGGCTGCCGCCTGGTTTACTCTAATAAAATTATTTTTAGTATCTTTATACCATATTGAAATAGGTGAAGCATCAATAATTGTACGCAATTCCTCTTTTTCCTGAAGTAGCTGCTCTGCCAATTCCTTTTGTTCTGATATATCAACAGATGTGCCCAAGATGCCCATAACTCTTCCTTCAGAATCAATTAAAGGAACTTTACTTGTTTTATACCAGATAGTTTCCCCGTTTGATGATAAAAGTGATTCAACTATTCCCATAATTGGAATACCGGTATCAATTACTTTTTTATCGTTAGCCTGGCATAGTTTAGCTCCGCTCCCTGACCATGGTAAATCATAATCATTAAGCCCATAGATTTTTGAAGGTTCAAAAATTCCGGCAGCATCAGCAAAAATTTTGTTGCATCCCTGATATGTTAAATCTTTATTCTTCCAGTATACTAATCCCGGAAAGCTATCCAAAACAATGCTCAGAGTCTTTTGAGAATTCTCAAATGCTCTTTCTTTTAATTGAAGATCCTTATATGCCTTATAGAGTTTAAAAGCCATTTTGATGGACGCAAGTAAAACCGTTTCATCTGAACCTTTAACAACATAACCAAATGAAGTTATCTTTTCAGTTTTATTTACTATTTCTTTTTCAGTATGAGAAGATAAGAACAAAAGAGGGATATCATTTTCTTTTAAAATTTCCTGTGCAGCTTCGGTTCCATCAATCCCTTTACCTAAATCTATATCCATTAATATTAAATCAAATACCTGTACCTTCTCTTTAACAATAAGTATTGCGGCTTCCCCGCTTAAAACATGAGTAACCTCATAGCCCTCGTTTTGCAGCCAGCGTTTCTCAAGCAGTGCAAGTATCGCTTCATCTTCTACCAAAAGTATTTTTTTAGGGAAATATTCCATGTGTTTTTCTTTTAATTATACCATTATTAATATTAGTATTATTTTTCACAAAATCAAATGTTCCTGATGATCTCCCGTCTTGTGGCAATGTGAATACTATTAAGCCACACTTTATTTCAAATAATACAATATTAATCGTATTTTAGAGGAATGGATGTATTATAATTTGATGAAAGAATATAATGAATGATGCTATCGCTATTTCATTAAAGATTATTTTCCTTTTAGGATTTACACTTCACAATATTGAAGAAGCTATATGGCTTCCCAAATGGTCAAAATTGGCAGGTAAATTCCATAAACCGGTTGCAAGCAACCAATTTATTTTTGCCGTTATTATAGTAACAATGATAGGTTATTTACTTACCTTATTTGATATACTTTTAGGTGATAATTCTATCTTTTATCGATATACTTATTTGGGTTTTATTGGCATGATGGGCTTAAATGTAATTATGCCTCATTTAGCGGGATCGATAATTCTTAAGAAATATTCTCCGGGTTTAGTTACCGGATTATTCCTGAATCTCCCTATCTCACTCATAATTATTGTAAGATATATTGCTAATGGATTAGATGTTTATTATATAATATTATCGATAGTGTTAATTAGTTGTATTATATTATTTTTATTAAAATACTTGTTTATTTTAGGAGACCGGCTAATAAATCAGTAATGCTAATTATTGTTTCATAATTTTTTTTATTTTATACCTTTTCCAGAAAGTAAATTTTGTTAAAGATGTATATTCAATTATTTGTTTAATAACCGGAAATCTGATTATTCTGTGCAGTATTCTATAAGCAATAAATAACAACCCGATAACAATTGAGTTCTCAATAAGCCAACTTATATATTTCCAATAGCCCAGTCCTTCGTATCTATTTAATAAAGGATGAACTGCTGACCAGAAATAACTAAGTACAAAAATATTTATTAAATAGAGGAGTCCTATGATAAATCCGTGGGCTGTTTCAATTGCCCTGTTAGGACAGTCATTCATGCACCTCATGCAGCTTTCGCATTTATACGTCCAAAATGGGCGCTCATCAACTTTGATAATAGCTTTTATAGGGCAATTATCAATGCAAAGATTACAATTGTTGCAGTTGCTGTTTGCGTAAAATGATTTTGCAAGTATAAATCGGCCGGCAATATAGTAAGCCACACTTATCGGACTAATTAATAAATCCTGTACAATTTCCAGCAAAGCATGCAGATCCTTTTTACCATTAAAAATTTTCTCTGCAAATCTGTGTACTGTTTCCTTACGTCTTTCATATATCTGTTGAATGGCAGAGTTACTTAATCCGGGATGCAGCGATATCCAATTTGATGGTAAATCAATACCTCTCATTCCTACCACTCTATAACCTTTAAGCAATAACATCAAAGAATAAAAATATTGAGTTATGCCGCTTAATCCGGGGAAAAATATTTTTCCAAATTTCAAACCCCCTCTTGTATTCATGATAAAAACAGGATTTTTAAATTTTGATTTAGGGAACCTGAGAAGGAATTTCATCATTACCGGAGGAAAATTAAACCCATGCGTTGGAGAAGAAAACCCTATCATTGAATCTTGCTCCGGGGTGGAAATATTCCGCCTGTCAATTCGGGAAATATCTATCATTTCCGTTTTAACGTTGTATTTTTGTGCCTCCGCAATCATCCAAAGTGCCGCATTTTTTGCATTCCCGGTACCTGAGAAATAATAAATATTCTCCATTTTATAACCGTATTGTCTTCCTGGTATATGAACATGGGGTTCAAAAGTGAAGTATTGGACCTCCGACAGCCTGTGTGTATTGCCCTTTTCAATATAAATACGGTCGGGATCGCGTGTGGCAAT
>JAUZPC010000040.1 GCA_030706105.1 Bacteroidota bacterium
AGCGGTGCCAAAATTAAGAAGGCATACTTATTTGAAATCTTTATTATTTGCTTAACTTTCATTCTCTCTGCCTTCCTGGCTTTCCAGAAGTTAGCTTATTACCCTGCTCCCATTGTTAAAGAGTTTACGTGGATAAACCTCGGTAATACTCCCCTTCTTGGAGTAATTAAAGTTAATTTGGGAATTTTAGTTGATAATCTTTCTGTTATAATGATGGCAGTTGTTGCTTTGATTAGTATGCTTGTACATTTCTTCTCTCTGGCATACATGAAGGATGACATTCGTTATAATAGATATTTTGCTTATTTAGGGATTTTTACTTTCTCTATGTCTGGAATTGTATTGGCTCATAATATATTGATGATGTACATCTTCTGGGAACTTGTTGGTATTTCTTCCTATATGCTTATCGGATTTTGGTTTGAAAAGAAATCTGCCAGTGATGCTGCAAAGAAAGCATTTTTAGTAAATAGAGTTGGTGATATTGGAATGTTTGCCGGTATTTTAATTCTATTCACTAATTATAAGACTTTTACTTTTAGCGAAATATTTCACCAGATTTCAATTGGACATCTCCCTTTTAGCAGTGAATTCTGGCTTACAGTTGCCGGTCTTTTAATTTTCTGCGGTGCAGTTGGTAAATCAGCACAATTTCCATTACACGTATGGCTTCCGGATGCGATGGAAGGTCCTACTCCTGTCAGTGCGTTAATACATGCAGCAACCATGGTTGCAGCAGGTGTATATTTAGTTGTTAGAGTGTACCCTATTTTATCCGGAGATGCATTATTTATAATTGCATGCATTGGAGCTTTATCTGCTTTCATACCGGCTACAATTGCTCTAACTCAAAATGACATAAAGAAGGTTTTAGCATATTCAACGATAAGCCAATTGGGTTATATGATAATGGCTTTAGGAGTTGGAGCTTATCAATTTGCATTTTTCCATTTGGTTACACACGCTTTCTTTAAAGCATGCTTGTTCCTGGGTTCAGGTTCAGTTATTTATGCAATGCACCATGAACAAGATATGAGACAGATGGGTGGTCTAAAGAAAAAGATGCCATGGACATATGCTACATTTTTAATATCTACATTAGCTATTTCCGGTATTCCTTTAACATCTGGTTTTCTGAGTAAAGATGGTATTTTAGCCGGAACATTTGCTTTTGGAAACTTAACCGGTAATTACATTTTTATGATAACCGGGTTCCTGGTTGCAATGCTGACTGCTTTCTATATGTTTAGAGTAGTCTTGCTTACTTTTCACGGTGAACCCCGGAATCAAGTAAAGTTTGATCATGCTAAGGAATCTCCTTTAGTAATGGTTCTGCCTTTAGTTGTATTATCAATTTTATCAATATTCTTTTTCTACACATTCAACCCAATAAATGCAAATCAGGGTTGGGTACTATCAAAATGGGTACATACTCCTGAAATATCTGTTCCCAATAGCTCCAGATATGAGTTCTTTAGGAATGAGAATACTGTTCCGGAAGTAAAATCTGAATTGAACGGCACTGAAGTTAATAAGAATGGTGAAATTGCTTTTACTGAAAATATACTGAAGCAATGCATCATGCTCATTACCCTGCTATGATTCTTTCGATTATTGTTGCCTTGTTAGGAATCTTTTTTGCTTTCTTTATCTACCAATGGAAAAAGCTTGATCCTGATAAGATGGCTGAAAAAGTGAAGGTGCTATATAAAATATCATTGAACAAATGGTATATCGATGAAATTTACCAGGCAACATTTATAAATGGAGCAATCGGTTTAAGCAAAATTCTGTTTTGGTTTGACAGTACAATTGTTGACGGTATAGTTAATGGAACTGCAACTGTAACAAGATGGTGCTCTGTTGCAAGTAGTAAATTTGACACTTACGTTGTAGATGGAATGGTGAATGCTATGGCTTATCTCAGCGGCTTTATTGGATTAATCCTAAGAAGATTTCAGACCGGTAAAGTTCAAACTTATGTTGTTCTTGTTGTTTTTTCTCTAATAATATTATTGTTTTTTTTCAAGTAATTAAGTATTAAGTAAACTTATGGGTGGTTATCAATGTTATCACTAATTACATTTCTTCCTATTGTAGGAATGATTTTAATTCTATTTTTGCCAAAGACACAGGCAAAAATCATTAAAAGTTTGACACTTGCTATAACAGGTGCTCAGGTTATAATTGCAGCATTTATGCTCGGTAGTTATAACTACACTATGGCAGGTATAAATGATCCTAAGAGTTTTCAATTCATTGAAAAGTTTCAGTGGATAAATATTGCTAACTTCCCTTTGTTAGGCAATATTAAAATTGATTATTTCTTAGGAATAGACGGGTTAAGTATTCCTTTGGTTCTACTTACCGCAATAATTACATTTGTAGCAACTCTTGCCTCGTGGAAAATTGACAAATCCATAAAAGGATATTTTGCATTATTCCTGTTGCTTGATACCGGTATGATGGGCGTTTTTGTTGCTCTTGATTTCTTCTTATTCTACATTTTCTGGGAACTAATGTTACTGCCTATGTACTTCTTAATTGGTATTTGGGGCGGTCCTAGAAAAGAATATGCAGCCATTAAGTTTTTCTTATATACTTTATTCGGTTCCGTATTTATGATGCTTGTAATGATTGGCTTATATTTTAGTACTCAAATTGTTGATAATGGAACTAAGATATATACCTTCAATATGCTTGCAATGATGGATCCTAAAAACTTTGTAGCAAACGGAATTCTGTCCCCTCTTAATCCGAATAATTTAAGACTAATTGCTTATATCGCATTGTTTATCGGGTTTGCAATCAAAATACCGATGTTCCCTTTCCATACTTGGTTACCTGATGCACACGTTGAAGCTCCTACGGCAATAAGTGTTATTCTTGCAGGTGTTTTATTGAAAATGGGTACTTACGGTATTTTAAGAATTTGTTATCCTGTATTTCCGGAAATCACACATCAGTTAATATGGTTTATCGCCCTATTTGGTATGATAAATATTATTTATGGTGCTTTATGTGCAATGGCTCAGAAAGATTTCAAAAAACTGATTGCCTATTCTTCCGTATCGCATATGGGTTTTGTAATGCTGGGTATGGCATCCTTAAATACTATTGGAATTTCAGGTGCAGTACTTCAAATGTTCAACCATGGTACAATAACAGCCATGCTCTTTATTATTGTGGGCGTTATTTATGATAGAGCTCACACAAGAGGCATTTATGAATTTGGCGGCTTGGCTACTCAAATGCCAATTTATACCGGTTTTACTACGCTGGCTTTCTTTGCTGCTATTGGACTTCCCGGATTAAGTGGTTTCATTTCAGAAGCATTCGTTTTTCTGGGTGCTTTCCAATCCACTAACATTCGTGTTATTACAGCAGTTTCTACTTTAGGCATGCTTTTAGGCGCTGCTTATATGCTTTGGACTTTACAGCGGGTATATCTGGGTCAGCTAAATGTAAAGTGGTCTTCATTAAAAGATCTTGACTTCAGAGAATACGCAATGCTTGTTCCTTTATCAATCATAATTATTTTCTTAGGAATTTATCCTTCTGCAATGCTTAATTTGATGAATTCTTCTGTAAATGCAATGGTTAAGTTTATGGCCGAAGCTCCAAAAGTATTTGGTTCATTGGGCAGTTTATAATAATTATATATTTTTAAGTTAAAAAAAGATTTAAAAACACTGTGGAAAATTTAAAAACATTAGTTGACAGTTTATATTTATTAAAGCCGGAAATTGCAATTTCCTGTGTTTTAGTTCTTGTAATCATTATGGATCTGATAATGGACAAGAATAAAACATTTCTTCCTTATGTTGCTTTGACTGGTTTTATTATAACTGCATTTCTGGTTGTAGAACAATATTTCTTTAAAACTTCTATTACTCAAAATTTACAGAAGCTTTTAGTTATAGATGCAGTTGGAGCCTTTTTCAAATTAATTGTAATATTAGCATCATGTCTAATTGTCTATTTCTCTTTAATTTCCAAAGAGGTAAAAGAAGCATTTGACCGACATGGTGAGTATTATGCTTTAATTTGTGGCATGGTCATAGGAATGTTCTTTATGATATCCTCGGCAGATCTTATTATGATCTACCTTTCATTGGAACTTGTTTCCCTTTCTTCATATGTGTTGGCCGGCTTTACAAAAAACTCACTAAGAAATTCTGAAGCTTCTCTGAAATATTTCGTTTTCGGAGCTATGTCTTCAGGTATCATGTTGTTTGGTATTTCAATAATTTTTGGCTTAACTGGTACAACTAATCTTTTAGCAGTAAAAAGTGTTATGGCAGCCGGCGGCAATAGCTTAACATTTCTATTTGCCAGTATTTTGATCTTTGCCGGTATTGGTTATAAAATATCCGCTGCTCCTTTCCATTTCTGGACACCTGACGTTTATGAAGGTGCACCTATTACTATTACTGCTTATCTATCAATTGCAAGTAAAGCGGCCGGTTTTGCATTACTTATACGCTTTATTACTTTAGGATATGTTCAGCAGATTGATGCTTCAGGCGCCTGGCAGTTAGTTGCCGGCTCTATTGATTGGAAAAAATTCTTTACTGTAATTTCTATTCTTACAATGACTCTTGGCAATTTTGCCGCTCTATGGCAGGATAACATAAAAAGAATGCTTGCCTACTCAAGTATTGCCCATGCAGGTTATTTGCTTCTGGGTGTTGTAGTTTTAACAAATCAGGGTTTATCTGCAGTTATTCTTTATTTCATAGTATATGCAATAATGAATTTAGGCGCATTTTTAGTTGTTATGTTAATAGCAAATAAAATTGGAAGTGAAGAAATTGATGACTACAAAGGATTAGGATATGCCACCCCGTTTTTAGGTGTATGCATGGCAATATTTTTAATCTCTTTGACCGGTTTACCCCCTACAGCAGGTTTTATTGGTAAATTGTACCTGTTTACTGCATTAATTGAAGCTAAAATGATTCCTTTAGCAGTTATTGCAATTATAAATAGTGTTGTATCCTTATATTATTATATCCGGGTTCTAAAGCATATGTTTTTAACACGTCCGCAAAATGAAGATTTAGTAATCAATACTTCTTTTGCCGAATATGTTATAGTTCTTGTGTTAGCAGTTCCGGTTATTTTGTTCGGAATCTATTTTACCCCTATTGTAAACCTTGCAAAAAATTCTGTAGCTTTATTTTTGCAATAGATTTACAAATATTATTGAAAAAGCTGAGTATTTTTTAACTCAGCTTTTTTTTTTGCAAAATCTACTTTCTTGTTTTCTTCACTTTCTTTTTCTCTTTTACACAATTTTTTTGCATATCGGCATAAGCATCAGGATAACCTAACTGAGATGACTTTGACAAATCTTCACAAGCCTTGTCTTTGATTTTCAAATCCAAATATGTCATTCCCCTTTTATACAAAGCTTTTGCATTTTTGGGATCTAATGCTAATAATAAATTAAAATCTGCTAAGGCCCCTTCGTAATCATCCTGAATTCTTTTTGAATCCCCACGCAAGAAATAAGCATCTTTATAAGTAGAATCTAACTCAATTACTTTAGAAAAATCTTCGATGGCCTCATCAATATTATTTAGCATACCTCTATCATATCCTCTGTTAAAATAAGCATCAACATTTTTATTATTTATTTTAATTATGGAATCATAGTCAACTATGGCACCTGCGTAATCCTCAAAATCACCTTTTAAATGGGCTCTGTTCATCAAAGCTTCTTCATAATCAGGTTTTATTTCAATCGCTTTAGAATAGTCAAACAAGGCCTGCGGAAATTTTTCCATCAGGTAATTTATATATCCCCTGCTAAAATAGGCTGATGAATTTAGCGAGTCTAAATTGATTGTTTTGGTTAAATCGTTGTATGCATCCTCATATCTTTTGAGATCTAGAAAAATTAGTGCACGGTTGTAGTATGATTGTGGATTATTGCCATTTAATTCAATTGATACCGTATAGTCTTCAACGGCACCATTGATATCCTCTATATTGTTTTTGGCTTTTGCCCTGTTAAAATAAATGGTTGAATTTTTAGGGTCTTTCTCTATTGCCTTATTATAAGACTCTATTGCCTTAAAATATTCTTTGTTATTAAGAAAGTTATCGCCGTTTATTAAATCACTATTTACAGGGCTGCATCCTACAATAGCAATAAGGAGCCAGACTAAGGCCAATAATGCTTTTTTCATTGATTAGTTCTCTCGTATAACTTTATAAATTATTGTGATAAGGTGACGTTCTATTCATTGTGACTTAATAATTTTGATTAATTATTAATAATACTAATGTTTAAATATGAAAAAAAGTTAATAATTATACAAATAAGGCAGCACTTATTTATTCCTATAGCTTTACTAAGTAAATATTTTTAGACACTAATGATTTAAAGGTGATTATATAAATGCAAAAAAATATCAAAAATATTGAAAATGATGATAATATATTGTTAGAAGATTTGGAAAAACGAAATGAAGAATTTGCCGTAAAACTATTTAATTTAAGAAAGGCTCCATGTTGTCATCTTCCGAATAAAAATGAAGTTGAGATTTTTGTGGAAGAATTATTAATGCTTATGTTCCCCCATTTTTCGGAAAAGAATTTTAAAAGTCCATCCGATATTGAAGCTGTGCTTTCGTTTCTTGAAAAGAAATTATGCCATATAATAGACCCATTACGAGAACATCTGGAAGACTCACCGCAGGAATTAGCTGAATTATTTTTTTCTCACCTTCCGGATATTCATGATAAATTAATACTTGATGCAGAATCCATTGCGCAAAATGATCCGGCCGCAAAAAATGTAGATGAAGTAATTTTAACCTATCCGGGCTTCTTTGCAATAGCTGTGTATCGTATTGCTCACGTGTTTAACAATTTATCAATTCCGCTATTCCCAAGGGTACTAACAGAGTATGCGCATAGACAGACCGGAATTGATATTCACCCGGCGGCTGTTATTGGCAATTCCTTCTGCATAGACCACGGAACAGGTATAGTTATTGGAGAGACAACAATTATCGGCAATTCTGTAAAAATTTACCAAGGAGTAACTCTTGGTGCTTTAAGTGTTAAAAAGAAGCTTTCCAATGCAAAACGGCACCCGACAATTGAAGATAATGTAATTATATATTCAAATGCCACAATTCTTGGCGGGAATACTGTAATTGGACATGACAGCATCGTCGGCGGAAACGTTTGGCTGACATCGGGAATTTTACCTTTTTCCGTTGTTTACCATCAGAGTGATGTTAAATTATTTAACACTAAAGAAAATGAAACAATAAATTTTATTATTTAGGAAAAGAAAATGAAATACAAAAATATATTAGAAACTATCGGAAATACTCCAATAATTAAATTAAATAGATTATTTGGGCCAAATAGTAATGTATGGGTTAAATTGGAGCGCTCAAATCCGGGCGGGAGTATTAAAGACAGGATTGCTCTCTCTATGATTGAAGATGCTGAAAAGAAAGGGATACTTCAACCAGATTCAGTAATTATTGAGCCGACATCAGGAAATACAGGTATTGGGTTAGCATTAGTGGCCGCGGTAAAGGGTTATAAAATGATATTAGTAATGCCTGAGTCCATGTCGATCGAAAGAAGGAAAATAATGTCGGCATATGGAGCCCAATTTGAATTAACACCCCGTGAAAAAGGAATGAAAGGGGCCATTGAAAGGGCTAACCAACTGGTCAGTGAAATTCCTAATGCCTGGATGCCGATGCAGTTTGATAATCCTGCCAATACTAAGGTTCACTTTGAGACCACGGCAATGGAAATTGTAAATGATTTCCCTGATGGAATTGATTATTTGATTACCGGAGTTGGTACCGGGGGCCATATTACAGGTGTTGCAGAATTGCTTAAAGATAAATTTCCCGGAATTCAGGTGTTTGCTGTAGAGCCGGATTTATCGCCCGTTCTCAGCGGTGGAAAACCGGGGCCACATTCTTTGCAAGGTCTTGGTGCAGGTTTTATTCCATCAATTATGCGAACTAATTTGCTTAACGGCGTAATTCAGGTCTCCGCAGAGGAAGCGTTTTCATTTGCAAAAAGAGCTGCCCGGGAAGAAGGCCTCTTTGCAGGAATTTCTTCCGGAGCTTCACTTGCGGCCGTAAATAAAAAGTTAATGGAAATTGAATCAGGAAAAACGATATTAACTTTTTGCTATGACACAGGCGAAAGATACCTTTCAGTGGACCAACTGTTTTAATTTTTTTTTGCTTTTCCAATCTCAAATATCAGGAGCAGCTAAAAAGCTGCTCCGATAAATAATTTTTTCGAGGAATTGGTCATGAAAAATTTTGATGTTCCGAAAAATTTTGCTTTGGACATGTTTTTATCTAACATTCTGTCCGATTATGGGAAATTGGATTATCTGGACATTGATACAGAAAAGAAGTCGATAGTCTTAGATTTTCTTCCAATTGGTGAAAGTGAATCAATTTCAATAAATTTATCAAAATACGAACTAATTCAAGAGTCTGGTAAGTATTACTTTGTTATAAAGAACATCTCTTGTTCCAAGTTATGGATTGATAAAGTACTAAAAAATAATTTAATTGATAAAAAGCTGGAAATTCCGGAAAGTTATTCGATGGATGTTATCTTTTTACTTTAATTTGTTACTGCTGTAATTTATTTTAACCTGTGAGAGAAGAATCAGTCCTGAAACAAAAAATATGGATAAGGACAAGGACGCATATCTTGGATTTAATATATCGGATATAATCCCAAAAACCAGCGGTCCAATTATGGCAGATGATTTACCAAACAATCCATCGTAAAAGCCAAAAAATTCAGCTTCCCTCTCCTTTGGTGTTAATAAAGCCATTAAACTCCTGCTGCATGATTGAGACGAGCCAATTGCCAGACCGGCAGTAAAACCGAGAAAGTAAAACTGAACTATGGACTGAATAAAAAACGATCCGACGGCAACAATTATCCATAAAAATAATGTAATGATGATAGTTTTTTTGGGTCCGATATGATCCGATATAATTCCAAAACAGAATGCACCAAGAATAGCAGTACTTTGCACAATTGCGAAGAAGTAAATTATTTGAGCATCTGTCATTTTTAACACATCTGAAGCAAAAATGGAAGAAAAGGCAATAATAGTAATAATAGCATCATTATATAGGAAAAATGCTAAAAGAAATTTTTTCAGAGAGGGGTAATTATTTTTTATAAATATTTCTTTAAAAGTTGCCAAACTTCTTCTCATCCCCATTTTAATCAATTGAGTCTTGCTTTCGTATGAATACGAGTGTGTCGGCTCTGAAACAAATATAAATAATGGTAAAGAGAAAACCAGAAAGAACAGAGCAGCAATAACAAAGGTCAAGCGAATATAAAAGTAATAATTAGGGTCAGTTTGCGCAGGAATAATGAGCATAGAAATAATTAAGACGGCTAAAGCACCTAAATATCCCATTGCAAAGCCATAACCGGAAACCCTGCCGAGATTTTTCTTTTCGGTAATATTTGGTAAAAAGGCATCATAAAATACTAATCCTGCTTCAAAGCCAAGATTTGCCAGGACAAAAAGGCACAGACCAAGTAATACATCCCCCTGCCTGACAAAAAACATAAGAAAAGTGCAAAGGATGCAAAGAAGAGTAAAAAGCATTAAAAAACGCTTTCTGTTTCTTGAATAATCAGCTATGGCACCTAAAGGAGGACTTAGTATGGCAGCCAATATCATTGAAATACTTACCGCCAGTCCCCAAATACTTCTGCCGCCTTGCGCTACATAATTAGAAAAATACTTAGCATAAATAACAGTAACAATAATTACCGAAAAAGCGGTGTTAGCAAAATCAAAAAGAGTCCAGGCAAATATTTTACCGTTTTTGCTCATTAATAGGAATTACTTTTTTGCCGGTTTTATTGTTTCGTCAATCAGCCCTCTGCCGGTTTTATTAAGGATTCCTTTATTCTTCAAATCTTCATAAACAGCATCAAGGATTCCATTAATAAATTTACCGCTCCCTGCAGTAGAATATTCCTTGGCTATCTCAATAGATTCGTTTATGGAAACTTTTGGTGGAATATCTTCAAAATATTTAAGTTCACAAATCGCCATTCTAATAAGAATTTTGTCAATCAGTGTAATTCTGTCCATTTCCCAATTAGATATCCGCTCTTCAATAATTTCATCAAGTTCTTTTTTCTTAACCAAAACTTTATGCACTAAAAGATCAGCAAATACTCTGTCTTCGTCTTTGTGAATGTCATTTAATACACTATCAATCAATGCCTGCAAGCCTTCGGTATTCATTTCATAAGCATATAATATTTGAAGTACTCTTTCTCTAATCAACCTTCTCTTAAACTGCGATTTCATTATTAAGTTATCCTATTTTTAACGATTTTCATTCGAACCCAAAAACAATTATTATAAACCAAAGAACCAAAATACAAAAAGCCCAATGGCTTCCCTAACCCTATAAAACAAAAAACTGCTAAAGCTCATTTTAAGATCACTTGCAACCAGATTAACATTTAGATTATATATCTTGCAAATTTCATCAACACGCGGTAAATGATAAGAATCAGATACAATTATGATAGTATTAAAATCTTTTAAGTTTCTCTTAATAAACTCAATCTGCTGTTTTGTTGAACTGGTGCTATCCTCTAATTGAAGTACATCCGGATCAATGCCTTTCTGCTTGAGATATAAATAACCCGCTTCGGCCTCACTTACTTCTCCCGGTGCATGGCCTCCGGTAAGCTGAATTTTTGCAACATACCCTTCTTGATATAATTCATAAGCTTTGTTTATTCGGGCTTCTAAGGTTGGACTTGGTTTGTTCTTTTTCCAAACTGCAGCGCCTAAGACCACTGCTACATTATTATTTTTATCTAAATTGGTTTTATTTATCTGTATTTCAGTGTCATAAGTTTTCCAGAATGCAAATATAAATATAATTACAAATAAAATTAAGCCCCAAACCAGCGACATAAAAAATACTTTTTTTCCTCTTTTCTTAAAGAGACACTGCAAAAGATATATCAAGATAAAGAACTGCATAAATTGAAATACGAAGAAAAATATTCCGGCACTTATTTCGTAATACGGATGATCTAAAAAGTCAATTTTAAATATTGTAATCTTGAAGTTAATTGCTAAAGCAGCTGTTAATAAAGAAGCAGTTGAGACAACAGTATAAGTTAATAACTGATGAACCGGAAAATACTTTTTCTGAACAAATTTTGCACCAAGGAGAAGCAACAAAACCACAATACCCGGAATGATGTTAAACAGATTTGCCGGGGCCATAATTTGGAAATCTTTAAACTCTATATGCAGATGGTTATATTTAAAGATAAAAATATAAACTAAATTAAATAAATTTAGAGTTAAAACTAAAGCAAAAGAAATTTTTGCAGCCCAAATCCGGTTTTTTTTCATAGGCATATCAGATTAACTAAGAAATATATTCTTTGTTACCTTTTACTTTTGAAACATATATAAACAAATAGACTACTATTGAACCTATAATTGCACCAACAAAATCTGCCAGCCAATCATTTATGTCACAGAATCTGCCGGGAACGTATAATTGATGGATTTCGTCCACAGCTCCATAAAAAGCCACGATAAATACTGAGATAATATAATATCCTTTTTTAAGAAGCTTAGATTTATTTTGAGTAAATAAAGTAAGACCTAACAAAACACTTAAACCAAAATATGCAAGAAAATGTTCTATTTTATCATTTATTTTTACTTCCGGCAGTTTGCTGGACGGAAGCGTTGTTAGTGTAAATATTAACAGCCAATATAAGGATAAGGGAAAATATACCACATATATTTTATATTTTTCAATGAATTTAAGCAAGCGATTTCCTAATGAAATTTATTGTAAACCCAAAATTATCAATTAAATCAATAGAAGTAAATGTATTTTCTGAAAACTTGACTTTTAATATATCAGCGGAAAGACTGTGCATATAAATGCCCGCCACTAAAGCTTTTTCAATATCCTCATTCTGAGCCAGTAAACCCGCTAAAACCCCTGTAAGCACGTCCCCTGTTCCAAATTTGGCCATTCCTGCATTACCTGCTGAATTTATGAAACAATTACCTTCAGGAGTAAAGAGAATGGTCGGTGCGCCTTTTAGTACCAAGTAAGCGCCTGTTTCCCTGCTAAACTCAGTACCATATTTTAAAATGTCTTTTTGAATTTTCCCGATTTCAATACCGATCAAATCAGAAAATTCTTTCAAATGAGGAGTAAATACAACATCCTTTAGTATAAACTTCTTATAGATGCCGCTATTAAGTGCAAACACGGCATCAGCATCTATTACTAATTTTTTATAAATTTTTTCCTCAAGTATCTTATGCACTGCTTTAACTGTTTCGGGTTCCCTCCCCAATCCGCTGCCGATAGCAACAGCATCAGCCCAAACAATTTTTTTATTTATGCTATCCAAAGCAGGAACTGAGAGATACTCTTTCCCATTGTCATTATACTGTTCAACAACCACTTCGGCAATATCCTTATATACTGAACTTCTGCAAGCTTTAGGAAAAGCAAGGATGCTTGCCCCCGCACCAATTTTTAACGCAGCCTTTGCAGCCAATGCCCCTGCACCGGGATACTTGCCGGAACCGCAAATGGAAAGTGCTTTACCAGAGGAATATTTATGCAGGTTTTTCGCTTTTTGCGGAATTCCCTCCAAAGCATCTTCAGGCTCAATTTCAAAAGCAGTGGTCTCTAAATTTTCAAATAAGGATTTATCAATACCTATGTCAGCCAATTCAACAGTTCCTGCATTTAAATAACCTGAATTGAAGAAGAGTCCTTTTTTATATAATGC
>JAUZPC010000400.1 GCA_030706105.1 Bacteroidota bacterium
ATCCTGGCAATACCTATTTTTCAGTAGAGGACGGAATCTTATTTAATGCCGATAAAACGTTATTAATTTTTTGTCCTACCTATGAACTAGGGAGTTATACCATTCCCTCTTCTGTTACTTCTATCGGGGCTGAAGCTTTTGATGGTTGCAGAGGTTTAACCTCCCTCTCCATCCCTAATTCCGTTACTTCTATCGGAGATGGAGCTTTTTTTGGTTGCAATGGCTTAAGTTCGGTTTATGTGTATAATAGGAATCCCCGCAATATTTCATTAGGAGGTTCTACTATTTTCCATGGCATAAAAAAACTGGCCACGCTGTATGTACCTGCTGGTTCGGGTTATATTAGAACTTGGGCTGGTAGGTCGTGGACAATAAAAAATATACCTAAAGGCATCGGACGACATCAGACAATACCGCATGCCGTACCTGTACGGAAGGTAGTAAATCATCAGTAATCGTTGCTTCCAATATTTATTGAGCAGCTGCCTATTTCAATTCCACCGATTCCCAATGGCTCTATTTAGCCCCTATGCAAACGGTAATGTTACACTTACCTTTAAAGCCTCAGTCAACGCCAGTATTGTTACCAGTACTCCACCATTAGGCTTTTAACCTATGATGGAAAAGCAACCCATTACCGTAACATAGGCTGGCGCGGTGTTACCTACTGTAAGTATGCAGGGAGTTACTGATATAACGACCACCACGGCTACCGTTAACCTTTGAATAAGGAGTTCCTCTTCCTCCTTCGGCAAGCCATCTGACTATCTTATCAAGATCAGTCATTTATTATTAGCGCAGCGTAAAAAACATTCCTCTTTGGCTGGGTGCTGTCTGAGCAAAGTCCGCCTCCTGGCGGACGGCGCGAGTTCAGCCAGCCAGGCATTTTTCTTTGGTTCCGTTTCTTTTGTTGCCACAAAAGAACCTTTAGCTCACGACCAAAGGGAGTAAATGAATGTATAATCTTTTTGTGACGACAACTACGCGAAGCGATCTCATTCTCCGACATTTTGCATAGATTAAAAAAGAATAAGACAATTTGAACAGATTAAAAATCTATCGGTCAGGTTCAATATTTTTAAAATTACTTTGTTTGAATAAAAAAGTCTACCTTTAAATCAGAAAATAATTTTGAGAGGATTTTTTGATTGACTAAACAACGAGATATAAAATAAATGGAAGCAGGTAAAAGCAGGACAAGTCATTTTATATACTATAAATCAACTTATTACATAATATCAACGCCTATAGATAAGGTAAATACAACAGCAATTCTGCAGTTACAAAGATGTTAGCGCCAATTTTAACAAACGACTTGCGCAATTGAAAAACCTTTAAAATATAGATTATGAAAAAAAATAAAATTTTATTAGCAATCTTAATGATATTGGGAAGTCCTTATTTAAATGGACAGACTATTGATAGTGCTAAGTTGGTGATAGCAATTGATGCTTTTCAGTACAATTTATTATATGTAGGTGTTGTTAATCCTGTAGATATTGCAGTTTCAGGGATTCCAAGTGATAAAATTAAAATTATAACTGATAATGGAATAGTAACTGGAGAAAATGGACACTATTTTTTTCGACCAGACAAACTTGCTCCATGTAATATATCAATCATCTACAACGATAAGATTATTGGCAGAAGAAGTATAAGAGTGAAAACTATGAATGCCCCTTTAATTGTGACAATTGCAGGCAAGACAGGTGGTGAAATTGAAAAAGATAAACTACTTGGAGCAGGTGCACTAAATGCAGAGTTCAACCCGGCAGATATATTTGTGCCAGCGAATGTGGTAGCATTTAGAATTATATCCGTAGTCGATGGATATGTAAAAGATTTAAAAAAGACCGGAAATGCATTTAATACGGAGATGATAGATTTTATTAAAAAATTACCATCTGGTAGTCCCCTATTTATCGAAGGAATTAAAGTATTAAGTGGTGATGGTGTTACAAGAGATGTAGACGCATTAAGCTTTAAAATAAAATAAAAACTGGCGCTAATAAATAGGACTCTGAGCGGTCTGCAAGACCCAGCGATGAGTCTGAATGCCACCACAACCTTTTTCTGCCCCGCCTATTAAAATCAAATATAAATCCGGAAATAAACAGTTCCACTTCCTCCATAGTCTAGCCATCTACCGTTCTTATCAAGATCAGACATTTATTATTAGCGCAGCGTCAACAACATTCCTCTTTGGCTGGGTGCTGTCTGAGCAAAGTCGACTAAAAAAGATTAACGGTGTTTATTCGCGAAGCGTCAAAAACAATTCCTTATTGACGAAAAACTGTCTGAGCGTATTCGCTTACTAGCGAAGCGAGTTTTTTTCGTCAAGTCTTTTTTGGGCGCTTTTTGTGACGACAAAAAGTGTCAATTAAAAGTAAAGTGCCAATTAAAAATAAGTTTTATGTTTTCTTTGGTTCGTTTCTTTTGTTGCGACAAAAGAACCTTTAGCTCACGACCAAAGGGAGTAAATGAACAGTATTATTCGTGAAGCATCAAAAAACAATTACTTATCGACTGTAAGCAATATGAGCGCATTCGCCTACCGGCAAAGGAGCAAATTTCAGCCTATACCAAAGAATTAATAAAATGACAGGAAATATTGATGACCAATACGTTTATTCAATCAAATTTATCCGGAATACTTTAAGACTCTTAATTTTGAACAAATTGACCCCATTGAAGCATTCGCCAATTTTGAGCATAAAATGGCTAAAACAAGAGCATTTGAATTAAAAACGACAGTGCCATTTCGATCGGAATAAAGTCATTCCATATCCAATAAAGTGTCTGACCTCTTTGCATCAGACAAAAGTTTCTTCACCGGTTTGTTTAAAGCCTTTAAAATTTACTTTAATTTGTACAAATTTAATCTACATATTATACATGAAAGCACTATTACTGGGATTGCTGTTAATTCCGAATATTTTATCTGCTCAAATTGAGGTTTTAAAACAGCCTAAAAATAACAAATCCTTTTTCCCTATTGCCAGCAATAAAGGTCTGGCAGGTATTTATTTTGAAACAAATGATTTCGAAGTTGTCAAAAAGTCGGCTAAACTCTTTGCTGCCGATGTTGAACGGGTTACCGGCAAGATGCCTGAAATGGTATCTTCAGAGTCCGGGAATAAAGGCAACATGATCATCATTGGAACCCTGGGCAAAAATCGGTTGATTGATGAATTGATAAAGGCCAAGAAATTGAACGTTGACTCTATACGCGATCAATGGGAACGTTTTGTCATCA
>JAUZPC010000401.1 GCA_030706105.1 Bacteroidota bacterium
ACTCTCCCTTAATTATAAAGAAACAGGGGACTTATATACCGATTTTAAAAATATTACCGATGATGAGCTGGCTGCAAATTTCATTCAACTGTTTGAGAACGTCTCTCTTATAGTTATCAGTGGGTTTGATGAATTTACGACTTTGGAAATTGACGTCATTAACCGCCTCTCGGCAATTGTTAGCAATAATTTATTTATTTCACTTGATCTGCACGATAATCAAAAAATATTTGCGCATCTAAGCGCCTGCACTCAGTGTTTTGAAGCTAACGGTTATTACAAAATTACAGATACGTCAGTACCGCAGAAAAAAGATTTTATTGATATTATTAAAAATAATTTCTTTACAAATAGAGATTTTATCCCGTCCCGCCGCTATAAAGATCAAATAACGGTAATAGAGTCTTCCAGCAGGATAAGGGAAGTTGAGAATATTGCCAAAGAAATTAAAACCATCCTTACAGAAACTAATATTGAGCCTCATAACATTTGTGTGGTTTTTAACGTTATAAGCAATTATTCAAATATTGTTAAGGATATTTTCAGTCAGGGGAATATTCCGTTTAATTTAACTGACAGGCCCTACTTAAGCACTTCCAATATTGTTACTTCAATTATCAATTTTCTGGATGTATTAAAAAATAATTATTATTATAAAAATATTCAGAAAGCTTTATACGGCAGCTTTTTAAGGCCTAGGGATTTCAATTTATATAACCTTATTGAGTGCGCCTCAGCGGTTAATATTATTTCAGGCTATGCAAGCTGGGAGGCCAAATTAAAAGAAGGGTTTGAAACCGATACCGACGGGAAAGCCGGCTACTTTAAAAAAGCCCTGAAAGACATCAAAGAGCTAAAAAAATACTTAACCCCGTTTGAAGGAGAATATACAATTGATGAATTTAAGATTAAACTAATTGAGTTAATCTATTCATTTAAGCTGCCGGAAAAAATACTATCACTGGAGAAAGTAGTTGTTGAAGAAAATTCCGCAGCGTTAACTGCTTTTATTGATACGGTAAATGAAGTGCTTGATTTGCTTATCCTTGAGAACGGGAAAGATAAAAAATTCAAAGTTGATTTCTACCTAAAAGCTTTAACTACCGCCCTTAGCGGAACAAGATATAATATTAAAGAAAAGTCCAACTATGGCGTTTTAATTACCACGCTGAATGAAATAAGAGACCTTAAATTTGATTATCTGTTTATCGGCGGTATGTGCGACAATGATTTACCGACCAAATACAGCAACGAGGTTTTTTATTACAGGGAATATGCGGACGGCAAATTTAAAAACCATCAGATTCAGGAGCGGTTTCATTTTTATCAGACATTGCGCGCATGGAATTACCATCTTTACCTTACTTATGCGCTTAGCGACAGCAGCATTCTTACCGTTTCCAATTTTGTTACCGAGTTCCTCTCTTTGTTTGAAGTTACACATTTAACCGATGCCGATTTCAGACAGATCCTTTTTTCAGAAACTGACTTGTATAAAAACATAAATAATCCGGTGCTGGATTTTTCCAGGCTGCCTTATACTTTCAGCAAAGAGGTTTTTAATGAAAAGGCCGCCATTATTGAGAAGCGGCAGACAGAAACCGGCGAGTATGCAGGTGTACTGACAGATGCTTTATCAGCAGAGTTGAAAGAAAAACTTTCTAAAATAAAAGACAGGGAATTTTCCATAACTACAATTGAACAGTATGCAAGGTGCCCATTTTTATACTTTATAGATAATTTACTAAAAATAAAAGTTAAGGCCGAGCCGACAGACGAAACTGACAATATGGAATTTGGGAACATCATCCATAAAATTCTTTATCTTTATTTCAGCAGACTTAACAAGCTGAACATAAAATTGGGGGGCCTGACAGGTGAAAATTTTTCTAAAGCATACTCCCTTTTGTTTGAGATTGCAGAACAGACACTTGATGAAAGCAATGCAAACCTGTCATTCTTCCAGAGAGAAAAAATATTAGGAATAAATGGTGACAAGAAGAATTCCATTCTGCATAAAGTTATTGAAGTTGAAAATGAAGGAGACGGCAGTTTTGCCCCTGCTTATCTTGAAGCTTCTTTCGGATGGCTGAAAGAGGAAATGAATGAATATTCCATCTCAGAACCGATAAACGCCAACGGCATTAAACTAAGGGGAAAAGTTGACAGGATTGATATAGATAATGCAAATAAACAATTCACTGTAATTGATTATAAGTCCGGCAAGATAGGCGGTGAACTTGATAAAGCACGGGAAGGTGAATATTTTCAGCTTCCGGTTTATGTTAAAGCAGCCGAAAAAATTATTAAGGAAAAACTTAATGCCGACTACAGCTATGCAGAAGCCATATTATTCAGTTTAAAATATGTAGAAGGTAAATTCAAAAAGGAAAAAGTAAAACTGACAGAGGAAGATATCCTTAAGTCATTTGAATTTATTGCAGGACATATAAACAACATAGTGGAAGGCAAGTTTAATTTGGCTCCCGCAGAAAAGAGAAAAGATGCATGCAAGTACTGTATGCACGAGGGTGTCTGCCGGAAACTTGAATTAAAATAATTACATTATTTTTAATTTAACTTACCACGTGCGATGTAATATATTAATTGTTAAGATCATATTTATATGGATTTAGATATACTTTTAATTTAATATTTAGAACAGAATCAGGCTTTACATTAACCTCTATGTCTTCCGAGAAGCCACGCTCCTTATTCCCAGAAATATATTTGTAATGCCCCGGAATAATTTTGTTTATTCTAAAGTATCCTGATGAGTCACTTTTCCCGCCTAAAAGATGTCCATGATAACATAAATAAGCATTAGAGACAGGATTACCATCCGTATCAACGAAATAGCCTTCTATCTTTCCATATTTGATTGGTTCTATTCTCTTTTGATAATTAAGGATGACATACTGTATCTTTTCTGTTACAGCCAAATCAATATAAACAGGTATCAGACAGGTTATCTTATTTTTTAATACAGTTATCTTTTCAGCATATTGGTCTATTAAACCTTCAGTTTGTATCTTTATGTCATATATACCCGGTTTCAGGTTATTAATATAAAAATACCCCTCACTGTCCGGCTGGACAATTTTGCTTGTGCCCATAAGGATAATTTTAAACGGCTTAATATTTTTAGTTTCTAAAAAAGCGACTTTCCCAAATATTGCCCCGGTTTTTGTTTTAGGCTTATTATTTGGCTGGATAAAGCTAACCGTAAATAATACAAAGATTATAAAT
>JAUZPC010000402.1 GCA_030706105.1 Bacteroidota bacterium
GCAGTTACGTTTGCTCTTAGTGCATTACCGGCTGAATCTTTTACACTGCCGCTAAGATAATATTTTACAGGAGGAACAAAAGCATTTAGAGCAACATTTATTACTAACGAGTCATTATTAGCCAAAGTAATTATTGTGGCATCTCTGAAATTTGTAACATTGTTATAAAACTGATTAATATAATTTCTGGAAGATACCTGCAGATAATAAGAATCTGCATCTGCTGTAATGCTATAGTTGCCAAGGCTGTCAGTCATAGCATTTTTATGGAAACCGGAATTACTACCGAATAAATTGACACAAGCACGTGCAACAGGCAGGCTTGTGGCAGCATCTGTAACAACACCTACAATTTTAGCTCTTGAGTGAACCGGAAGGCCAATGGTAATTTCAACTTTTTCAGATGGCTGGCTTTCAACGTTATTTTTAACTGCTGTTACATAATAAGAATAGACTTTATTAGGCTGAACCATGAAATCTACAAAATTATTATTGCGTACATCGGCCATACGGATTTTTTTAAATGCTCCTGTATCTGTCAGACTGCCGTCTTTGCGATATACATTGTATCTAACGCCCATAGATGAGTCGCCCGTCCAGGCTAACTTTACACCTAATGAATGATTACCAGCACCAATGATTGTAGCTGTAAGATTTGCAGGCGGGTTTGGCTGCGCATAAGTTGCAACAAGACCTGCACCTACAAACAGCAGCAACGCTACAAATGTAAGGACTCTTTTCGACATATTTACTCCGTTTTTAGATGAATTGATCAATTTTAAGTACTTTAACAATATTTATACACATAGCACTGCGTTATTTGCTTTCAGAAAATTAATGGCGCTGACCTTTTCCCTTTCGGCCAATGCCCCCCAATCCTTCAGTCCCGTTACAGAAACCGGCATCAATGCCATGTTTCATTCCGTGTCCAACTTCAATTCCATTTTTTGCATGTGGTCCCCCTTTGGGATGTACAGTCTCCATTTTATCCTGAATATCGCAAATGCCATCGCCATTGGCATCAATATAACGTGCATGGTGTCTAACTGCATCCGGCTCTGAATCTTTTGTCTGTGCATATAAACTGCAAACAAAGGCAGTAAACACAAAAACAAATAAGAAAAAAGACTTTTTTAGGACACTCTGCCACTTCATAACAATTTCTTTTATTTATATTAATAATTACTGGCTGATTATTTCAATTAATGTGCCATTTTGAATTTACCCTAAAATCATTACATTTAGGAAGTTGATTCGACAATTTTGACGAGATATAACGTTAAAATAGACGAAAACCCAAGCGGAATAATAATTGTTATTATATTTTGCATAAAAATTCTTAGGATTAAATTTGAAGCTGCCACTATCTGTAAAACCAAAATATTTAGTTTTAATATCATCTACCCTTGCTTTAATTTTATTGATAATTACGGTTCTTGATATAGTTGAAGGAGAGAAAGATTTTTACAGGGCAAAATCTGATGAAGCACAATCCTTATTGCGCGCAGTTCAAAAAGCCGGAGAAAATGTTTATACCAGCAATATGGAAGTTGAGAACCTGATTACTGAGAAGCTCATCAATACTGCATACTTTATTTCACGGATCGAATTAAATGAAAAGCTGACAATTCCAAGCCTGAATCATATTTCTGCTTCCACTGATATTGAACACATAGAGCTTTATTCCAAAGACGGTAAAAAAATTCTTTCAAACACAAACACGGCACAGACTGATATCGACCTGCAAAAATTATTTCCACAAGAAATAGATTCACTTAACAGTGCTTACTATGATTATTTTGTCCCCGGCCTTTTGCAAGACACGAAAGGTATTAATCATTTCTATTTAATTCAGAAGCGAAATACCCGTGAAGGTGGTTTTATTGCTCTTTCTATTGCATCGGACAAGCTGCTTGATTTTCGGAAAAGGATTGGGATAGGAAAGCTTTTTCAAAAAATTGCCGATACTGAAGAAATAGAATACCTTGTAATTCAGGACAATAAAGGAATAATTACTGCCAGCTCAACGATTAATGAGCTCAGTTCTATTGCAAACGATTCTTTTTTAGCTTCATCTTTACAAAACAAATCAATTGAATCCAGAATAATTGAATTTAACGGTACCAAGGTATTTGAAGCCGTAAAACCATTTACGGTTGACAATGAAATAATGGGAATAATCAGGATAGGGCTCTCACTTAAATCAGTCAATAGCTTAGTTCAAAGGACCATAATAAGAAGCATAGCCATATCTTTTTTACTTTTATTAACCGGAATTATTGTTTTGATACTGATAACAGTCAGGCAGAATTTTTCATTGCTTAAGGACGAATACCGGAAAATTCAGACATACACCGGAAATATCCTGGCAAATATGAGTGATGGAGTTATAGCTGCTGACGGTAAAGGTATAATAACGCTTATGAATCCTTCAGCCGAAAATATTTTTGAACTGAAGCCCGGTGAGGCAATTGGTAAAACGTGCGACGATATTATTAGCGAACCGCAAAGTCTTATTGACAAAGTATTGGGCACCAATCAGCCAAATGATTTTTGGGAACACTCTGTTATTACAAAAAATGAAAAGCATATAATAATTGGCGGCAGTGTTTCAATTATCAGGAATGAAGATGAAAGCATAAATACGGTAGTTGCCGTAATAAGGGATTTAACCGCACAAAAAGCTTCAGACGAAGTACAGAAGCGGAATGAAAAGCTTACGGCAATGGGCGAGCTTGCAGCAGGTGTAGCCCATGAAATTAAGAACCCTCTTAATTCAATTGGAATTACGACCCAAAGATTTGAAAAGGAATTTCTTCCGGCAGAAGATAAAGAAGAGTATCTTTCTTTAATCAGAACAATGAAGTCGGAGGTAAACCGAGTAAGTGAAATTATAAATCAGTTCCTTAAATTTGCCAAGCCCCCAAGAATAAATTTAAATCAAATCAGCTCAAAAGAATTACTGAGCGAAATTTATAATTCATTCCAAAGCAGAGCGGCAAGGGATAATGTTAAACTGAGTATTGATGCAGAAGATGTAACTGTAAATGCTGATTCTTCGCAGCTTAAGCAGGCAATAATTAATATTGTACAAAATGCTTTTGAATCAATAACCGGCAGAGGTGTAATTGCCATAGAATCGTATGCAGAAAAAGAGGATCTGATAATTAAAATTTCAGATACGGGCAGCGGGATAAGTGAAGCAGAACTTGGAAAAATATTTAATTTATATTATACAACAAAGC
>JAUZPC010000403.1 GCA_030706105.1 Bacteroidota bacterium
CATATCATGGCTCCATTAAAATTTAATATGCTCAATACGCCTTTTATCTGATTTTCTCTTATTAGCTATATGATTACTATTGTCAGAACAGTAGATATTATTTTAGAACTACCAATTACATAAACTCTTGTATGGAAACTAATAACTTATTTAGATAAACGCAATAACTTTTATATTATCTTTTCTTCAACGGGTTGGGGGTTGTAATTTCATCTTTGCATGAAAAGCTAAAATAACTTAACAGCAAAGCAAAAAGAATTGGAAAGAAAAAGCGCCTATGCATAAAATACTAGTAGCTCCATTTAGTGTATGATTATAAATTCTTAAGTTGGTAACTTTAGCTGGAAATACTTAAAATAAATCTTACCCGTCTATCTTAAAATGAGGAATAACTCCCAATCCGAACAGCATCAAGATGAAAATGGCAGTAAGAGCTAAAATTAAAACAGGCAGAGCCAAAGTCTTTAGTAAATCAAATTTTTCAATGGATATTTGTTTAATATCAGAAAGACTAATTATCTTATTTGTGGAATCCTGAACAATCGTAACTTTACCATCTTCAATTTTAATATCGCCTACTTTTGTTTCAATTTTTGTTGTATCCTTAAGTTCAAACATAACCGGGACTTTTGGCTGCCCTGATAAAAGTTTATCTTGTGAAACTTCAAAATATGAATAGCAGGAGTAATTCATAAATGAAAATATCAATAAAATTATAAGCCGATGTTTCGTCTTTTTTTGAATATTATTTATGCTTGTCATTACTTGCCATTTTTAAGGATGTTAGAATAAATTATATTTATCTATTGAACTGTCACCTTAATATACTAAATCTGAATTTTAACTTATATTCTCTTTATAAATTTATGCATTTTAAATTATAATAGTCAATATATTAATGAATGTGTTAAGATAAGAGATGAGGTTACCTGCGGCTCTATAGTTTTTTTCTTATTCTGCTTAAGGTTTCCGGCTTTATTCCAAGATATGAGGCTATATGCACTAAAGGTATTTTTTGTATAAAATGCGGGGCTGTTTCAATAAGATTTCTGTATCTGTCTTCAGCGGAGTCGCTTAAAAAACTGAGCAGGTGCCTTTCGTTCTGCATAAAAGCCTGCTCTGCAAGAAGGCGTCCGATTCGTTCATATTTCTGTTTTTCGCTGTAGTATTCGTTTAGCTTGTCATAACTTATTACAAGCATAATGGAGTTCTCTAATGCCTGCACAGCAACTTGTGAGGGCTCTCTTGTAATCATGCTTGTGTATGAAGTGATAAAACTTTTTTCAAAGGCAAAGTCGCTTGTAATCTCCAGCTCATCTTTCATCTGATAAAATCTGAATAGTCCTCTGCTTATAAAACCTATATAGTTACTTACTTCTCCAATTTTAATAAAGAATTTAAACTTTCTTATTCTTTTGGGTACAAATATTTCTCTTAGCTTCTTTTTATCCTCATCATCCAGGGGAATAAGGCCGTTAACAGCCGCAATCATTTCGGAATAATAGACATCCAATTCATCTTTAGAGTATATTTCTTTTTCGCCAATCATTATTTAAGATTACTTCAATTTCTCTTTCAGCAGGTCATAGCCGGTTTTGCTTGCAGGTATCTTTGCTCCATTCAGTAAATTTAAGCTGTATGTTTCTTTTTCCAGCAGTTCAATTCTCTTAATTTTGGTTAAATTTACTATGTAAGACCTATGAGACCTGACAAATACCTTATTCTCCAGATGCTGTTCAAAATACTTCATTGTCTGCTTTTTAATATGCTTTCCGTCTTCAGTATAAATCATAACATAATCATCCATAGCTTCTATGTATAATATGTCAGAAGTATCAATAATGGAAATTTCCCCTCCATCTTTAATTATTACCCTCTGCAGAAATTCAATATTGCTATTATTAGTTTCAATAATTTTGGAAATAAACTTTGCCTGTTCGGGCAGGTGAAGGAGACGCTTCTTTGCTTTTTCTACCGCCTCAGTAAATCTTTCTAATGAATATGGTTTAAGGAGATAATCCGCAGCATTTACTTCAAAAGCTTTTATGGCATAGTGGTCAAAAGCTGTAGTAAATACTATAACGGGAGGCTCTTCAATAAGCTCAAGCATTTCAAAACCGGTAATTTTGGGCATCTGCACATCAAGAAAGATAATATCAGGATGACTTTCATTTATTCTTTTTAACGCATCAAATCCGTTTGAACATTCAGCAATCAGCTCAAACTCACTAAACACGGAAAGATATTTTTTAATAATCTCACGTGCCAGTTTCTCGTCATCTATAATTATTGTTTTATATTTTGCCATATCACTTAACAATTTGTAACCCCGCCGCAGCGGAATGCTCTTATCATTATGAGTTAGTAAAGAATCTTATATAAAGTTATTTCTTCTGTATTTGCAAACACCATTAAAAGCCGGATAATTACTAATTATTATTCTAATTCTTTTTAAGATGATCTTCTAATCTTTCGATAAATGGTATCTGCCTGGGATTTATTTTTATCTTAGCCTGCTCAACATTAAAATACTTACCCATATCGCACTCAGGGAACGCCTGGTACTTACCAAATATTGGCGGCCACTTCATTGAGAAAGTATTGCTTTCAATAACTATATCGGAAGCATACTCTGCTTTGAAAGCCCATCCGTAAACAATCTTACCAGATTTAAGTTTAACAGTGTCAAGATTAATATAATGTCCATTAGGAGTTATTCCGGTTTCCTCATTAAACTCCCTTACGGCAGCTTCAAATAAATCTTCATCCTTATGCACCAGTCCTTTGGGAATTGACCATATACCATTGTCTCTGCTCTCAAAAAAGGGACCGCCGGGATGTACCAGAAACACCATCAGTTCATCACTGTTAAAAGAATACATTAACAAACCCGCACTAATAAGCTTCATTTACTCACACATTTTTTGAAAAAAATTTAAGCCCGGCAATACCAATTACTATAAGCGAAATAAATATTATCCTTGGTAAATCTTTGGGCTCACTGAACAAAATTATTCCGAGTATTGCAGTCCCTGCCGCTCCAACTCCTGTCCATACAGCGTAAGCAGTACCAATTGGCAGATGCTTAACTGCAAAAGAAAGCATCCCCATTGAGATTATCATGCAGACAACTGTAAATATGCTTGGATAAAGTTTAGAGAAACCGTCCGACCACTTTAGCCCGATAGCCCATGCAACTTCAAACAAGCCCGCAATAAATAAAATTATCCAGTTCATCCTTA
>JAUZPC010000404.1 GCA_030706105.1 Bacteroidota bacterium
CAGCATCAAAAAAGTTCTAAAAAGAATGGCCAAATAAACCAGTCTCAATCTAACTGGCGAAAAATTTTAATTCTTTTTCCAATATAAGTTCCCTTATCTGCAGCCCCACATAGTGGCAGGCCAAATGAAGTCTGAAAGACGATTCGGGTCGAAATTTACATTTATATTCAGACCGTCCGGATTCGGGCGGGCTAAATAGATACGATTGCAAAATAGCCGGCTATTTACTTGACTTATGGCCTAACTTTCTTTCTTGTCTTCGGTTCTTTAGAGCTTGATTTTATTGCCCTTGCCTTAGCATACAAATCCTTAATTTTTCTTTCGACTAAATCATAAATTGTATTTTCTTTGAAAGGTCTTACCAAGGGATCTCCGGCTGCAACTCCCATAAGAATTTCAAGCCCTTCTTCAACTTTTTCAATTGCATAAATATGAAATTGTTTTTTCTTTACGGACTGAATTACATCCTCACGCAGCATTAAATCTTTAACATTCTGTATCGGGATTATTACACCTTGTTTATTGTTGAATCCCTTTATTTTACAAATATCATAAAAGCCTTCAATCTTTTCATTTACTCCGCCTATCGGCTGAACGTCTCCTTTTTGGTTAAGCGATCCTGTAACTGCAATTGATTGTTTGATCGGCAGATCGGCTAAGGTGGAAATAAGGGCAAATATTTCCGCACAGGAAGCGCTGTCTCCGTCCACAGTACCGTAAGATTGCTCAAACACTAAGTTAGCGTTAAATGATAACGGCAAATCCTGTCCGAACATTTCCTTAAAATAACCTGAAATAATTAAAACACCTTTGTTATAATGCCTGCCGCTCATGCCGGCTTCACGCTCAACATTTATAATTGAACCGCTTCCCAGTGAGACGGTCGCTGTAATTCTTGTAGGCCTGCCGAATGAGTAAAAATCAGCTTCGTACACGGCTAATCCGTTTATTTGTCCAATGCGTTCTCCTTCGGTATCAATAAGGAACGTTTTATTCTCAAACATTTCCGTAACCTTGGTCTCAAGCATTCCGTGCCTTTCTTTTGCTGCTTCATAAGCCTCACGGATGTGCTTTGCCTTAACAATTTTATATTTTCCTGCTTTAGCCCAGAAGGTAGCTTCTCTGGCTAAGTCGGCTATCATTGAGAACCTTGTTGTAAGCTTATTCTTTTGCCCGGCAAATCTGGCACTTAGCTCAATTAAATATGCAATGGCGGATTTATCAAAGTCAAGCAAATCTTCTTCTTTGATCATTTTCTTAATAACCCGTGCATATTTAATTAAAACATCTTCGTCCATTGTAATTTCATAGTCGAAATCTGCTTTAATCTTAAATATCTTTTTAAAATCATATTCGTAATTTGATAAATAAGAATATGTATTTTGGCTTCCCAATAAAATAATTTTTGTAGTAATGGGAATCGGCTCAGGTTTTAGGTTTGAGGGAGCAACCTGAAAATAAGAATGCGGATCCTGGATTTCAAGAAGTCTGTATGTCAACACGCGTTTAAGAGTTTTCCAAACGCCGGGTTCTTCAAAGAGGTGATTAACATTAAGTACAAGAAAACCGCCATTGGCGCGTAAAAGAGAGCCCGCTTTAATGTTTGTAAAATCGCTATACCAGCCGCCGTGCCCATCGCTTTCTTTATCGATAGCGCCAAAAAGATTTACAAATGTAGGGAAGGTCTCTATTACAACCGGAGAACCTTTTGTGTCTTTGTTGCTTAAGATAATATTAACTTCATAATCCCGGAAATAATCTATAACATAACCTTCAGGGATATCTGCCGTAGGCTTTTGCCCTTTGAATATGTCAATATTTTCCAATATATCTTTTTGTAAGTTTAAGATGTGAGTGCGGACTTTCTTGTCTGTATAGGTATCCAGCAGACAATCAATTGAACTATTTATAACAATTTCAACTGACTCACGCTCGAGTTTTCCTATCTTTTCCTGATATTCCTGGTTTAGCTTAAGGCCTTTTTTAAATATGCCTTGTAATTCCTGCACATAGGTATTATATTTTTTTATAATATCCTGAGCAGCATTTTTTGATAACTGACCTGACTGAATAAACTGATCAATCTGATCAATTGGGACAGGTTTGTTTTCTATTATAGGAAGAATGTCCGGTTTTTCAGTCTCACCTTCTTTAATCTGTCCGAGCGCAAAATTATCCTGTCTTATTCTTTCTTCATAATTATCAATTAGTTTTTGTTCTTTTTCGTTATACTGGGTAACAATGTCGGCTTCTTTGCTTATGAATGCTTTACCATCCAATGCCTGAGGTATTCTCTTTTTAAGAAGTTTTACAGTTTCGCTTATATCTTTTTTAAATTTATTTGCTTCACCGCTGTTAAAAGTAAGTAAAATGGGGCTGTCGGCATCTTTAAAATTACTGACGTATACATAATCATTTAACGGTGCAGGATCGCTGCTGATATCCTCGAGCATTTTCTTTACGGTAGTAGCTTTCCCTGTGCCGGAAAGTCCTGCAATAAAAATATTATAACCGGGTCCTTTAAGGTCAACACCCAATTTTAGAGCCTTTATCGCTCTTTCCTGTCCTAAAATACCTTCAAGCGGCAGAATATCTTCTGTAGAATCAAATTCAAAAGTTGAAGGATTGCATTTCCATCTAAGCTCTTGATATGTAAGCTCTTTATGTGTACCGGGTTTTAGATAAGCCATAATATTTCCAATAGTTAATTAAATCTTGGTAAAATATAAAAAAATGATATGAAAGAACAAAAGCATTTAGAACCGCATAATAAATAATTCTTCCAAATAAAAAATAAAAGGGCAGATGCTTATTGTTACAAATTATTTAAAGCAAAAAAAACCGTCAGTTCAAAAAGTATCAGAGCGAGGCATTGGGAAGTCTAAATGTTTGTAATACTTATATTCAAGCGTTAATATTATATTGCCGATAATAAGACTTTAAATATCTAGTAACTTAAAAATTAACTGATAGCCGTAGCTTCGTGTTACATTGGAAAAGTATACGAAGGGAAAGACATAAATAAATTCACGGAGAAGAAAAGAAATAAATGACGCGTTAAACAATAAAGTCGGGGCTGAAAGCAATAATAAAAATAAATAAGACTCTTTTCATACTTGTAAAAGATGAATTGCAAGATAGCTACTTAATTTATTTTAGTGGAATTTATTTCTTTTCAGTGAATTTATTTAAAGTCTTGAACTTTTGGTTCTTTTCTTTCAAGAGAA
>JAUZPC010000405.1 GCA_030706105.1 Bacteroidota bacterium
AGAGACTAACTTTAAAGGATTGGTTGTTAATTTTAGAGGGTTCAATTTTTAATAAACTTCATAATATTAGTGAATTTAGTTCTATTTTCTGTTAAGCAGGGCAGGCAGCCCGAGGCTCAAAAAAATTCATTCAGGTTTTTCCATCTCTCCCTGCCCCGGTAAGTTGGGGCGGGAGCTGGAGTAGGGTGTTACTTGTACCTTTGGCTCTTTACCGAGAAGTCAGATTTATTTATATTGGACATTAAAAAAGGACTATGCTATGGTTTCAAGTATTCAAAAAGAAAAAGCCGAGCTTTTCTTGAAATATCATCTTGATAAAGAAATTCTGGTTTTGTTAAACTCGTGGGACACCGGAAGTTCTAAATTAATAGAAGCATGCGGCTATAAAGCAATCGCAACAACAAGTATGGGAATATCTGCCTCTTTAGGATATCCTGATTGCCAGGTAATGCAATTGTCAGAAATGATTAAAACTATTAAGGGAATCGTAAATGCAGTTCAAGTTCCGGTAACGGTTGATATTGAAGCAGGATATGGAAATAATTTAAATGAAATAATAAATTCTGTTAAAAAGATAATTGAAACAGGAATTGTAGGAATAAACATTGAAGACAGCATTGATCGAAACCCCATATTAATTGACGAAATGGAATTTTGTGAAAGACTATCAGCCATTCGTGAATTGTCAGATTCGCTGGGCTTCCATTTAGTAATTAATGCAAGAACGGATTCATTTTATACTTCGTTGGCTTCGCCGCAAGAAAAATTATCTGAGTCAATTAAGCGCGGCAATAAATACCGGGAAGCTGGTGCTGACTGCATATTTATACAGCCGGTATGGGAAAAAGAAACCATTTCAACATTGGTTAAAGAAATTAATGCCCCAATTAATATTCTTGCAAATCCTACTATGGGAGCTGGATTGCCTCTATCCATAAGCGAACTGCAGGATTTAGGCGTTGCCCGAGTAAGTCTTGGTGCAAGTTTGATGAAAGCTACTTTAGCTTTAATTAAAAAAGTTGCTGACGAACTGTCTGAAAAAGGGACTTACAATATTTTGCTTGATACTTTAAGACCGCTTCCCGACACTGCTATGGCTTATAAAATGGCAACAGGGTTAAATAAATAAAGAACAGCTTGTCGCAGGGCGTATCCAATTGACAGCCCCCCAGGTATAATGGCCGTGTGTCTTAACTCATATATAAATGTAACTGTGGGGGGCTTACTTCTTTTGAAATTCGAAAAATATATCCTATTTTGATTATCAAAACCAAAGAGGAAATATTTATGGACTTTGAATTTTCCGAAGAACAAATTGCCATTCAGGCAACTGCAAGAGATTTTGCACAATCTGAAATTAAGCCATCCGCTGTTTACAGAGATATAAATTCCGAATTCCCTGCCGATATAGTAAAAAAAATGGGGGAACTGGGATTTATGGGGATGATGGTTTCGCCCGATTATGGCGGAGCAGGCTTGGATACCATCAGCTATGTATTGGCGATTATTGAAATATCGAAAGCAGACGCCAGCTGCGGTGTAATTATGTCAGTAAATAATTCCTTAGTCTGTTATGGACTTGAAAAATACGGCACACAGTATATCAAAGAAAAATACCTTATTCCGTTAACCCAAGGGGACAAACTAGGTGCTTTTGCTCTGTCTGAGCCTGAAGCCGGGAGCGACGCTACAAAACAAAAAACTACTGCAACTAAAGAAGAAAATTGTTATATTTTGAATGGTCTTAAAAATTGGGTTACTAACGGTACTTCTGCCGATTATTATTTGGTAATGGCCTCCACTAATAAAGAATTAGGGCATCATGGTATTTCCACCTTTCTTGTTGAAAAAGAAATGCCCGGCTTCGGGCACGGCAAAAAGGAAGATAAATTAGGCATAAGAAGCTCTGATACTTGCTCGTTAACTTTTGAAAGTGTAAAAGTCCCTGCTGAAAATCTTGTTTGGGAAGAAGGCAAAGGTTTTAACTTTGCCATGAATACTTTGAACGGTGGAAGAATTGGAATTGCAGCTCAGGCAATTGGCATTGCCGAGGCATCTTTTGAAGCCTCTGTTAAATATGCAGGGCAAAGGAAAGCGTTTGGCTCCGTTATTTCAAATTTTCAGGCAATTCAATTTAAACTTGCAGATATGGCGGTTAAAATTGATGCTGCAAAACTATTAACATTTAAAGCTGCCGCCTTAAAAGATAACGGTCAAAAATACTATAAAGAGGCCGCTATGGCTAAATTATATGCATCAAAGATTGCAGTTGAATGTGCTTTGGATGCTGTTCAAATTCATGGCGGTTATGGCTATGTAAGGGAATATCTTGTGGAAAGATATCTGCGTGACGCAAAAATTACGGAAATTTATGAAGGTACTTCTGAAATTCAAAAACTTGTTATATCAAGAGAAATTATTTCTAATAGTTGAAATTGCAATTACTTTTGTTTTTGCGTTTAGTCTTAATGCTTTTTCGCAAACAGATAAAGTGAAATGGGAGAAAGCGGAATATACCTTTACAAAAAAAGATGTTGAAGGAAGCCGGGACTATAGCCTTGATGGCGGTCCTTTAAATATTTCACTCAAAGTATTTTTGGATGCCTACTGGGTGTTTTTTTCAGATCCCAGCGGTGATGTCTGTCCGTTTTCGCCAAGCTGCTCAAATTTCTTTCTGCAGGGAGTGCAAGAGACTAACATTTTTCAGGGGGGACTAATGTTTTTTGACCGTTTTACCCGTGATATGAATTTTGTTAACCGTCTTTATAAATATCCTGCGGCTAAAAATGGAAAATTATTAGACCCGGTTAATAACTATTTAATAAACTCAGATAAAATTGTGTATATTCCACCTATAATTTCCAATAAATAAATTTATGCGTTTTAACTTATTCTTGTTATTCATTATATTATTCAGCGTTGAGCTATTTTCTCAAGATTCCGTAAAAACAATAAACCTTTTAGATGTTAATAACCGGATAAAATTTGCCGATTACTTGTTCTGTTCCAAAGATTACCTGCGGGCGGCAGAAGAGTATCTGCAAAGTTACCCATATAAAAAAACGGATACAATTAAATATAAAGCAGCTCTCTCTTATCTTAAAAATGAAGACTATGTAACTTCCTACAGTATTTTTTCAAATTTTAGGGAGAAATCACTTTTCTATACTCAGGCACGCCAGAACATGTTTAAGATTTTCTTCTTAAATAAACAATATCCATTG